>JAUXVD010000011.1 GCA_030684575.1 Nitrospirota bacterium
CGCCCACTCGGATCTACCGTCACCGCCGTGGGAGTCGTCCCGGTTGCCACCGGCGCGCCAAGGGACGTCAACGCTCCGCTACTCCCATCAATCGCAAAGGCTGACACCGTGTTGGACCCGGAGTTCGCCACATAGGCCCACCGCTCGCGCAAGTCCACAGCTACATCACGCGGGGCCGTCCCCGTAGCAAACGGACCACCTGCCACAGCCGTCAACGCCCCCGTCGTACCATTGATCGTAAAGGCCGACACATCATTGGATGCCTGATTCGCGACATAGGCGAACTTCGGCGTCACCTGAACCGGCACCGGTCCACGGACCAGGGCCAGTGAGCTCGGCGAGGTGCGCGCCGCAACCGTCCCGGATGCCGCCAAAGGCGTCAGCGCCCCCGTTGTGCTATTGATCGCAAAGGCCGATGCCGTATTCCCAGACTCGTTCGCCACATAGAGAAATTGCAGACTCGGGTCTACCACGACGGAGATCGGGCCCGCCCCGGTTGACACCGGGCTGCCGACCGCCGTCAGTGCCCCTGTCGTGCTATTGATCGTATAGGCCGACACCGTATTGGCCCCGAAGTTCGCCGTATAGGCGAACCGTCCGCTCGGGTCCACCGTGATCGCTCGCGGGTCCACCCCGGTCGCCACCGGACTGCCTAGCGCGGTCAACGCGCCGGTCGTCGGATTGATCGTGAACGACGAAATATTGCTGGAGTCGCGGTTGGCGACATAGACCCGCTGTCCGCTCGGATCCACCACAATGGTCCGTGGGCTTGCACCCGCAGCAAACGGGCTCCCCACCACTGGCGTTAAGGCCCCCGTGGTGTTATTGATCGTATAGGCCGATACGTTGTCAGAATAGAGATTCACCGCATAGACAAACCGCCCGCTCGGGTCCACCGTCACCACCATGGGCGCCGTCCCGGCTGCGACCGGCGCACCCACTGCCATCAATACTCCCGTCGTGCTATTGATCGCATAGGCCGACACCGTATGGGACAGACGATTGGCCACATACGCAAACCGTCCGCTCGGGTCCACTGTCACCGACATGGGCAACGGCCCGGCGGCAATCGTGCCGACCGCCGTCAACATCCCCGTCGCGCTATTGATCGCATACGTCGACAGACTGTCGCTTTGATTCGCCACATAGGCAAACCGCCCACTCGGGTCCACCGCAATGGAGAAGGGATAGAGCCCGGAGAGCACATAGCCGAGCGAGCGCAACTGCCCGCTCACCGCATTGACCGCATACATCGAGATAGTATTCTCGTCCGTGTTCGTCACATAGGCGAACCGCGGAGCGTCGGTGCCAGTTGGCGTGCCAGATCCAAGACTCCCGCCTGTTGTGACCGATGCCACAGGTGCAGATGTCCCACCATCTCCCCCGCTTCCACAACCTGCCACTGTGAGACTGACGATGCTTAGCGCCACAAGCCCCAGTAACGAGGCCACGTTACGCCTGAAGCGCCCGCGAGTGCTAGGAGGTTGAATCATGGAAAGAACGCCGATTGCTTTCATGAAAATATCCTTTCGAAAGTGCATATCTTGGAATAGGTCATGGGGCTAGTCTTCAGGTCGTCATAATTTCCGATCAGCCTCGACAAGTGAGGGCATTTTGCCGGATTCACCCGTATTTCGAAACCCCTATTTGGGGGGGGATCGATTGGGACAGAAATGAACAGCCTTAGCGGATGTCCTGAAAAAAATGCACCCTGCAGGGACGTTAGACGGAATCCGACGTGGAGAATGATGCACAACACATGAAGAAGGCTTCCCAGATACTCACTTTCAAGAACTTGAAGGCGATTGTGCCTCCCGGGGGTGAACGTAGAAACAGACTGACGACAATGATCAGCTTTTCGCAGAAGGCGACGGCTGAGAAAGTCAGCTGAGAGGGAAACCCAGCAAGCGGGGTAGAACAAAGCACAACGAACGAAGAGAGCTCAGTCGCCCTAAGTCAATGATCCTGCTGCGGATGCATCGGAAATTATCCAGAAACGAAATCAGCTTCAACCGCCAATCGTCACAGGAAAATAGGTGGGCGATCTCAAGTGGTTCGTTTGACCTCATCGCACACCAGCATGGACGTGCAGCCCGGCAGGAGCAGGGCAATTGAAAAAACACACGCACTCGTTTTTGGATGGATCTGCCGCATGGAACTCTCCTTTTAGCCTCGCCTGTGATGGGCTAGACGGAGGAGTGGAAGAAAGGTAAATGGGATATGGCCTATGTTTATCGGACGTCCCGGAAGAACGCGCGGGGCAGGACCGGCAGGCGGAACTCGACGTGGAGGATGATGAGCAACACACGAAGAAAGCTTCGCCAGATACCCATTTTCAAGAACTTACGAGCATCTGTGACGACCGGAGGAGAAAGTAGGAGTGGGCTGGTAATCGCGATCAGTCGTTCGCAGAACGCGACATCTTCAAGGATCGGCTGGTTGGGGAATCCTCCGAGCTGTTCGAATAGACCGCGGCGGACGAAGAGGGCCTGGTCGCCATAAATAATTCGGCTGCGGATACATCGGAAATTATCCAGAAACGAGATCAGCTTCAGCCTCCAGTCATCACCGGAAAATTGGTGCATGAAGCCGCCGGCTTGGATAGTCTGGTCCGCCTCCATCTCGTTCAGCCGCTGAATCGCACCGGACGGCAAGACCGTATCGGCATGGAGAAAAATCAACCATTCGCCCGCAGCCTGCTTCGCTCCGGCATTCATCTGAGAGGAGCGGCCTTTGGGCGCCGCTAGCATGACCCGTGATTGGCGCTGGGTGATGAATGAGGAGTCGAAACAGAACCCCTGTTCGAGAAGAACCTGTAGCGTCCGATCGGTACTGCCGCCATCGACGACGATAACTTCGTAGTCACCGGACTGGCGAAGAAGTTCGCGCAGCGTATGTGGAAGCGCCTTCTCTTCGTTGTAGGTCGGGATCACGACTGTAACCATCGTTCCTTCTTCGGCTATAGGCTATCAGCCATCTGCCATCGGCTCTGGTGTCAACCACTCCGGCAGAAACTTCCGCACATCGTTAGCCCAGGCCGTGGGATCTTCGGCGATCGACTCGAACAGATCGCTCAGGGCCAGCACCATCTGATCGGTCAACGCCAGATAATCCTGCGCGCGGCGGCGCAATGTCTCGGCATCGATCCGGTCCTCGGCCATAGCCCGTTCGAGCATGTGCCGGCCGAATCCATGATGGGCCTCTTCCTGCTGCAACAGGATTCTCCGCAGTCGACCGAACGGCGCCGCGCGTTTAGTTAACCCTTCCTCGATGCGCGTCAAGATCGCTTCGCCAAGCCCTTCAAGAATGACCTGTTCGGCCAGAAACGCTTCGAGCACGTCCTGCCTGGCCAACGCATCGTCGAGCATCTTCCGGTAGACTTCCAACGCGGGAAGAAATGGCGTATCGCCGAGGTGTTTCGGCGCTAACCAGGCAATGGCTCCCTGGAAAACCAGCGCATGTGCAGTCTCCTGGCGAGCCTGCCTGAAAAGAAACCGGCGCGCCCCCCCATCCGGCATCAAGACAGCCTGAGCCCTGGCACAATCGTGGGCCATTCGCTCACCATGTTCGAGAAAGGTGAGCAGGCGGGCGATGGGCACCTTTTCGTCAGAACGTACCAGCACGTGTGCTCTCCTTGGGCGCAATGCCGTTGAGGCTCCAATCGTAATCAAGATATTCGATGCGGTAGCCAGGCTGCATCAGCTCCTTCGCCAATTCAGGATCGTCGACGTAGTGCGCGATATAGGCCAAGACCGATCCAGTTGCGTCGGCGAAATCTGTTTCGAACCATTGAAAGATCATCGACAACGACGCGATCTTCCGCTGTCGGTCGAACCGATTGCGAGAGGGATCATTGATAAACCCTCTGGCGGCATACGCGAGCTGACGATCGAGTTGATCAGGTTGATAGGCCCAGGGCTGCAGTTTCGGACAGGAAGCCGATGCGCAGACAATGCCAAAATGCATCAGCGGCTCATGGAACTGCTTGATCAGCACATCCCGCTCAAGATCATAAAGATTGATGGTGACACCACCGACATGATAGTCCCGGCCGATGAAATACCGATAGCGCCCCCAAAGCGTCATCGGTGAATAGTGGTCGAGGATGCCCTGGACGGCAAAAGCATTGTAGGCATTGATCCAAAACGCCAGCTGTTCCTCCCGCTTCGCCAACCTTGTCGGATCGATGCGGTTGAGTGCGCTCACATAGCCATCGAACGTGCCATCGGCCTGTATGGCTGGATAGTCCACCTGTCCATCGTGAACGTGAGCCTGAACGATCCGATCCCAGGCCTGGTGAGAAACCCGATCAGGGGCAATGGGATCGGTGGGCTGGAAGGTTCGCGGTGTGATTGAACAGCCGGCCAGCATGACGAGAACGAGGACCGCACCGATCCAGCGACTCATGAGAGGGCTCCTCGTGAGGTGAAGGACCGCGCCGTGCGCAGCGCGACGATCGGATGGCGCAAGATTGTTCCGACAACACGGCCATCAAGACGATTACATGAGGAGTTATCGGAACAGATCTTGATGGCTCCCCGGTCAAACCGGTCCAGGATCTCGCTCAGCGACGACTCCAGCAGGTTTCCCACAGACGAAAAGGCCAAACAAGGAGACACATTCCCGGATGCGTCGATGGCCACGCTGTACCGTCCCGCGTCACACGGTTCAAGCTTCTCTCCACTCAGCCAGCTCGCATTGTCTTCGACGAACGTTCGAAGGTAGCCCGGAGGCATCAGCTCGTCATCGAGGAGCCCGCGAAAGACGGCGGCAGCACTCGATTGCTCATACATGAGTAATTCGTCTCGTCGGCCATAGGTCCCAACGTTCCAATGGTAGGCGCCTACCACCGGCAAAAACCCCTGTGCTCGTGCGAATCGAACAACCGCCTGGACCTCGGTTCGATTGGCCTCGCTCACGATGCAGGTCAGAAACTTCTGATGGGGAAACCCCCTCAGCAACCCGATGCCTCCCAGCACCTGTTCCAACTGATCGGCCCCGCGTATACGCTGATAGATCTCTCGGTTCAACGTGTCCAAGCTCACCGAGATGGCCAGCGGCAGCCGACCCAGTCGCTCAACAAGTTGCGGTGTGACCTTCGTGCCGTTCGTAATCAGCGTGAGATGATAGCCGATCGCTGAGAGGTCTTCGAGGATTTCCGGCAAATCGCGCCGCAACAACGGCTCACCCCCCTGCACCAGCACAAACCGCACACCCTCGCGATAGAGACCGGAAAAGACCTGCTGGATTTCCTCCCGCGTCATCTCGTACCGCCCGATATTGAGCGGCAGGTCGCAATAGCCACAAGCGGAATTACATCGCAAGTTGACCTGGAAGATGGCCAAGACCGGCCGACTTGCCACGAGATTTCTGAGTGGCTTGAGCACATGGCTCAACATCGCCAAGGGCCCTGCCATTACCTATTCTCACAGCGGCAGATAGGGTCATATTTGGACAGGTTCATGCCGTTTTTTTTCCTATATTTATTGGCATTTCGAGGCACTTCCCGCAACAACTCTCATAACCTGCTGAATTCCCTTGATCAGTCTGACCACCTGTTTCGGCATACGCCTTGCTGAGGGGTTCTAGGTTGAAGACAACTCTCACGTTGCAAGGAGGTTTTGGCATGAAGAAGATAAACAAGCACACGTTTACGGTCCTGGTGAGCACCCTGGCTATTGTGGCATTGGCGCTGACCCCGGCGTTGGCTAAGGACTCGAAGAGCAAGAAGTCCGGCCATTCGTCTGCCAAGGCGGCGGCTGAAGCCGTCAGCCACGTCCCCGAGCAGGGCGTGGCCCCCAAAGCCGGCCACCATGACTCCAAACCAGGCCCGGCCTGGAAGACCCTCGGTGGAACAGTAAAAAATGTCGAAGGCGACATCTATACGGTTGAAGACTACGAAGGTAACCAAGTCAGCCTGCGCGTCGGGCAAGGCACGAAACACATCAAGCAGAAGAAGGTCGGGGACACCGTCCGCGCGGAAATTACGCGAGGAGGCTTCGCGAACTCTATTCAGTAAGCCCATTTCGAATCCGCGCACCCACCTCACGCGCGATGGTGTCCATGAACGGGCTGGCCCTGAACAGGCCGGCCCGTTCACAATAACCCATCACACAGATCACGGCTCCCGATTCGACATCGTCACCGATCGGTGAAAGACAATATCGCCGTAGTAGGCCGTCGCCTGTTCCTTCGTATTATCCGTATCCGTCATGATCGCCACACCATTGATCATCGGCGGCTCTTCCCCGAAGGCTCGCTTGTAATCCTCGTAGATATTCCGTTCCTCCACGACCCATGTCCCGACCTTCTGAGGCCCACTTTCGACCACGATCATCTGTGCGAAGTCCGTATAGGCATTCTCGACGATAGTCCCAACCGGGGTCTTGGTTTCCCAGATATAGTTGAGCGCCCCGATAGGAATGTCGCCGAAGATCGCACGTCCGGCCTTATACTTCAGCTTCTTGCCAAAACTCACCTTCTCGGAATCGTATTCGAAGGTGATGTAGAGCCGGGCAGGAAAGTCGTCGCCCGCCTTGAGCGCTACATCGCTGCCGTTGAGTACATGATCGATTTTCCACCGCCATCGAACGATCGGGTACTCTTTGGGATCGATCCTCACCTCTTTGGTCAGACCTGAGGCAGAGGACTGACTCACAGCCTTTACCACCACCTCGCCCCCATCATTCACGACTTCGTACGAGGTATGTTTTGGAATTTTCTTAAAGGTGAGCGGTTTCCACCCCTCGGGCATCGCCTGCCCGATCGTCCCGCTCGAAAACTTCGCCACCTCGATCACCGCAGCTGGTTGGCCCCACGAGGGTTGATGCCGGCCGGATACCACGAGCGTGAACAACACAAACGCAGAGACTAGAAGTAGAAGCTTCATGTTAACGCCTCATCCAGGCAAACAACCTCATCAAAAAATTCTTCGTCCGCGGTGTGAAATGCGCCTTCCTCCACAGATTCACGACTTTCTTGTTCACCTCGGCTTGCGTCGGATAGGGGTGGATCGTCCCGGCAATGATTTTGGCCCCCAGCCCGGCCTTCATCAGCACGGAAAACTCGTTGATCATCTCGCCGGCATGCGCCGCAACGATGGTCGCGCCGACAATCTTGTCCGTACCTTTCTGGATGTGAATTCTCGCGAAGCCTTCGTCTTCTCCGTCTAAAATCGCACGATCGACTTCGTCGAGTTTATACGTGTAGGTTTCGACCTCAAGGCCTTTCTCCTTCGCATCCTTTTCGTACAGCCCCACATGAGCCACTTCCGGCTCCGTAAAGGTACACCACGGCATGATCAACGATTCGACGCTCGCATAGCCCAGACCCAAGGGGTGCGGGAACAGGGCATTCTGGATGACGATCTGCGCCATGGCATCAGCGGCATGAGTAAACTTGTAGCGGGAACAGATGTCGCCCGCCGCAAAGATGCGGGAGTTCGTGGTCTGTAGCCGGCCATTCACCTTCACCCCGTTCTTGTCGTACTCAACGCCGACCGCTTCCAACCCTATTCCATCTACGTTGGCCGTCCGACCGACGCCGACCAGAATCTCGTCGACCGTGAAATCGTATTGCTGGCCGTGAGAATCGACGGTGAGTCGCTTACCGCCATCCGTTTTGCTGATCGTGAGATCTTTTCCGCAACAGAGCAGCTTCACGCCGTCGCTCAGCATCTGCTGTTTCACAATCTCAGCTGCGTCTCGGTCTTCGTTCGGCATAATGCCGTGCTGCGCTTCGATCAAATACACCTGGCTACCGAACCGCGCAAACGATTGCGCCATTTCGCATCCAATGGGACCGGCTCCGATCACGCCGATGCGCCGTGGCAGTTCCGTGAGCGAGAACACCGTTTCATTGGTGAGATAACCTGCCTCTTTCAGACCCTGGATCGGAGGCGCTGCCGCCCGCGCACCGGTGCAAATCGCCGCTTTTGCAAAGGTAAGGATTCGATTGCCCGCTGGCCCTTCGACCTGGATTGTCCTGTCCCCTGTGAAGCGTCCGCTGCCAATGTAGACGTCCACGCCCAGCTTGGTATAGCGGTGGACTGAATCGTTAGAACTGATCCGTGCTCGTAGCTTTCGCATGCGCGCCATCACCGCGCCGAAGTCGTACTTCACGCCAGCCGGAATATGGAGACCGAACTCTGCCGCCTGCCGCACATCGGCCCAGGCGCGAGCCGCCCGGATGACCCCTTTCGACGGCACACACCCGACGTTCAGACAATCGCCGCCCATGAGATGCCGCTCGATCAACGCGACCTTAGCCCCTAGACTCGCGGCGATCACGGCAGTGATCAGCCCGGCCGTGCCGGCGCCGATCACGACGAGGTTGTAGCGGCCCGTCGGCTCAGGATTGACCCAATTGGAAGGATGGACATTGGCCACGAGCGCCTGATTGTGCTCGTCGTTCGGTAGGACGAGATGCTCTCCGTGCAGGTTCATCGCACTGATCCTCTCTGGGAAAAGACGGTACGCGCGGTCATGACTGCCTGGCTTTGAACTTGTTATGCGCCGTGGGAACAAGGGCCAGGAGGCCTAATAATACAAAGGCCCCGATCACATTCGGCGAGGCAATTTCCTTGAGTGAATTGATCGTCCCCAGTTGCCGCCCGGCGTAGGCATACACGAACGAACCGGGGATGATGCCCAATGCCGTCGCCGCCACATACGTCCCAACATTCATGCGGGTGAGGCCTGAGACCAGATTCACGACAAAGAAAGGGAACAAGGGAATGAGCCGCAGGGTCATCAAATAGCTGAAGGCGTTGTTCGTAAATCCCTGTTGAACAGGTCCCAGCCACTTCCCGAACTTCTGCTCGACCCAATCCCGCAGCAGGTAGCGGGCCGTCAGAAATGCCAGGGTCGCCCCGGTCGTCGCCCCCAGATTCACGAACAGCGTGCCGAACAGGCTCCCGAATAAGAACCCGCCAGCCAAGGTCAGGATGACCGCGCCAGGCAACGACAAGCCCGTCACGACAATATAGGCGAGGATGAATAGCCCTGCCGAAGAGACATAATTCGCCTCGGTGAAGGACAGCAATGTATCTCGATGCTCTTTAAGAGCCGTCAGCGATAAAAATTGTCCGAGGTCAAAGTAAACAAACGCACCGACGGCCACCGCGATCACCGTGGCCATGACAATTTTCCCGGCACTCGACCCGGCCGGTTCGGCTGTCTTAGGTACTGACGTTGGCATCGTAACCTCAGGCTGTATCATGGGGGCTCCTCTCAAGGCTGTCAATGTCGCCTCCTGCGAGATGAGTCGCGGCCCGCGCAACTTTCTTACATCAGCCAAGGCCAAACAGGCATGCGCAGGCTCAGCCACGGCGAGTGGTCTGTATGGGACCTACGACTAGGTTCGTGAGATGGACCTGCAGACATGCCGATGGAATTCTGATGACCTGCGGGCGAGTATTGACGGGAGCAGACTGAACGAACGAGGACTAGGGCTCTTATGGCCTGGGCATCCGCACGGCTGTGGCGGCGCCACTGAGCATCTCACCGACGCGGGTCCAGCCTGTTGATGGGAAAGAGCATCGTCCTTCTGCTGCGGGCCCTCTTTCCATCGAAGGCTGGCCGGGGCGACAGATATTCCCGGAAGACTCGGCATTGACGTGAGGGCGTGAGACATCCGGACCGGCGCACCCGAATCCGAACAAAAGAATGAGGAACAGGCCTGCGCGCATAAGAAAATCCTTCCCCCTTGATAATCGCTACCTCACTTGTCGGTCGAGCCAACGTGAATCTGTAGGGAGAGCTTGTACGTCAGAATAGCTATTCCCTCTGGTGGTTGCTCACATCACGATCCATATCGAGGCGTCCGAACGCACGCTCGAACGGATCGATCATGCCGTCATGATTTTTATCGAGTTCCTGGAAGTGCTCGTGCTGAAGCTCACCGGCCTGAGGATTTAGCGCTCGCCCTGTCTGGCGATCCCGGCTGGGGTCATAACGTTGCGGCTGCTCGAACATGCCATGATAGGAGAGATCCGGCTTCGGCTGAACGATCGCCGGTGGGCGCCGCTTGTTCCCAGCCTTCCGATAGCGAGAGGTCTTCCGATGAGCTCGATCGACAGACGTTGATCTCTGAGGCCCTGCGACCAAAGCTTTATTCGGCTCCGGCTTGGCCTGTGATTTGGCGCTCGCCTTGGGTGGTACAGACGAACCCTTGCGATCCAGCCCGAGGGACTGACCGGCCGACGACTGAACCCCCTGCTTCGAGTTGGGAGGAGCGGCCCATAGGAGCGGCTCCCAATCGCTGAACCCACCCAGGGTCGCAAGGACGGCTACCAACAGAAGCCTGCATGGATCTGGATGTGACGACATCATACCCCTCACGAATTGAGCCAAACGTCCCTCAAATCTACCAGCTCCATGATGCCCCATAGACCGCTGATTCTCGAAGAGAAATCCCACTCCTGTTACAATAGTCCTTGCCACCGACTCACTATCTAGTTGTCAGAAAGACCCTGGCTCCCGTACTCTCTCGTGAGGAGGCCACCATGGACGATCCCAACCGACTGACCGAGAAGAAAGAACAATGGGCCAAGGCCCGACGTGGAGGAGAAGAACGCGAGGTCTTCTACGAAGGCGATGACCGGCTGCCCCAGGGACAGCATCTCGTTGAAACGTTCCCCGTACTGGACCTGGGCTTCAAACCGGACATTCCCCTTTCCGAATGGACGCTCACCATCGGTGGGTTGGTGGCTCATCCCATCACCTGGACCTGGGAGGAATTTCTCGCCCAGCCTCAATTCAAAAACATCTCGGATTTTCACTGCGTGACCAGTTGGAGCCGCTTCGACAACGAATGGGAAGGGGTCAGCTTCAAACACCTGCTGTCCGTCGTAAAGCCGCTACCCTCGGCGAAATTCGTACTCTTTAAATCCTTCGACGACTACACTACCAATTTGCCGCTGGACGCCTGCGACGACCGGGACGTGCTGCTGACCTACACCTGGAACGGCAGGCCCCTCACGAAAGAGCATGGCGGGCCCGTGCGGGTGATCGTGCCGAAACGCTATGCCTGGAAGGGAGCCAAGTGGGTGAAGGAGATTACGTTTTCAGAGAAAGATGAAAAAGGGTTTTGGGAAGTCCGTGGCTATTCCAACACCGCATTTCCCTGGAAGAATGACCGTTACGGGTGAGCTCCCTATTTCTTGACCCAGCCGCCTGCGCCCTCAATGAAATTACCGGAACTCGTATTCTGAACTGCCTTCTCCCCTGCCAGGATTTCCACCGCAGTCACGCTGGTTCCATTACGGCGGGCAATTTCCTCATAGGCCTGACGCCGTTTCTGATTCACGTCGGTCATGAGAGCTTGCGCCTCACCGCTGCCTGGCGAAACAAGGCCCAAGTACCCATTTGATTTTTCTCCGACCAGGCCCTTCGCCTTCGCGTCGTCAAGCGTAAGGGCTAACAACGGCTGCACTGCCACAAGACACCACAACATTGTGCCGACCGTGATCACTCGTTTCCACATTGTCATCGCCCTCCTCCTCTGCCTAACAGGTGCCTGAGAAACCATGCAAATATTCATGAGCTATCCCGTCTTGGAAAACAGAGCACTACCGTGCAGGATGCTAAAATAGACCGCTCTTGTCGGACAACACCTGGTCTAACTCTTTGTCCACTTTCACGCGAATCTCATGATCGATCTTTACGTTCAAATTGATGGTAATCGGCTTATCCGACGGCGCCACTTCGATACGTGGCGTGCAGGCTACCGAGGCAACCAATGTCCAACCGGCCACCATTCCGATTGCGATCGTCAACATCGTCCTGCTCTGCATGGTCATCCTCATGGAATTCATGGCCGTTTGAGTTTCTTCTGAACCGTGTCTTGAATATCCTGGGTCAGGCGAAGACTGTTCATGAGGGTCGGAATGTGCTCCTGCACCGTCAGATTGAAATGGATAGGAGGGCTCTTGGCGAGGTCCGGATTCCTCCCCTCGAGCCGTGCACTCAAATCCAACATTCCAGTCTCCGCATACTCTACACCAACTCGCAGCCGCGTGTAGTGAAAGTTATTGAGAGCCTGCGAAACCAGGGATAGCGGGCTGTCGGACTCCGAAATGATTTTCGATGACTCAGGAGTCGACAGATACCGTATCACCCCGCCCGGAGGCTGCGCCTCAACCACCCCACCTTCGATGACTACACCATCAGGGGTGATCGTGAGAGGCAGCGTCCCGTTCAACGTTCCTGTGCCCAGGAGTCCCTTCTGCTGTTCCACGCTGAGGATCTTGGCCAAGTCGAGGCTGCGTAACGAAAAAGTCGACTGATAGGAACGCTTGGCCAGATCGACCAGCAGCCCAGGGCTCGTAACCGACCCCCCGAACACATCACATTGGAAGTCCTTCACGTCGATGACCGGCAGTCCGTTCGGCAGCCTCCACTTTACCTGGAACAGGGTGGAGAGGTTCGTCACCTCGACTCCCGTCTGCAGGGAGGCGATCGTCACCGGCACCGGTTGCACCGTCGCAATCGATTCAAACCCATCAGCGCGCAACGCCATCGTCGCACTGACCCCCTTCACGCTATAGTCTCGATAATGACCGGATAGCTTGTCGGCCACGATCTTCGCCGTCCCCGATGTCACCTGAAACCCCTGTACCGAATCTCCGAGACCACCAGACCAAGACGCATCGAAGGTCGCCGTCAGTTGGCCATCTATCACATCCGTAGACAGAGGTAAGCCCATCAGCAACTTGCTCAACCGCCGTTCAGCTGCATCGAAGCCCATCGGCCCGATTGTTCCATGCAACACCCCTTTCGCTTGGCTCAAGGGTTGCTCAATCTTGGCGGTGATCAGCCCCTCCCGGGCGAGCGCGTCGACGCGAAGGTCGGCTTTAATCCCCGCTTGGTCTGCCGAAAATCTGACCTTCCAATCGGTCGATGGCAGTCCCCAAGGAGCAAGATCCACCGCCAATCCGTTCACTGCGAGGACACCCTGGGCATTCCAGGCCGTCCCGGTCGTCTCGGCCTGCTGAACCCGTAAGATTCCCTCAGCCATGCGAACACGCCTGCCCATGACGCGGAGACCTGGAGCCCGGATCTCCACCGTTGCTAGCCCCGCCGTACAATGAGTCGCTGCGATATCGCACTGTACGGTGAGGGCCTCGTCAAGTTGCAGCGTCACGCTTGAGGCCACTACCGCCTCCTGCTCGATCTGCTTGACTATCACGGAGGACGACGGCAAGAGGATGCCCTTCACGTGGGTGCGAGCCAGCGTCACCGTTCCTCGAAACCCTCCCGTCGCCTCCCTGGCCGAGAGAAGGTCCGTCACCGCCTTCGGAAGAACACCCTCGACTCGAAACGTCCCCTCTGCCAACACCAGCTCGCCACCGACCCCCTCAGCCCGACTCGTCTCGAATTCTGCCACCAACGGCCCCGGTGTCAGGCCATAGGTCACATGCAATGGCCCCTCAGCGGTCACGCGCACCGGACTGTCCGCCCAATACAACTTTCCCTGAACCGGCTTAGTGCTATCAATCCGCAACGGCTGATCCCCGCGCGGGAGCATCATGCGGATCGCTTCTGGAATAATCTTGGGTTGCGCATTCACCGTCGCAGTCAATAACACGCCGGGCTCCAACGTCCAGCCCACCTCTGTCGCCGTCCCGGTGAAGGTGCCCTCATAGGCCACCGCAATGTCCTTCGCGATCCCCTTCAGGCCCGGCAGCGTGACATTCACTTGGACCTGTCCATCCAGCTGCGTACGCGAGTCCTCCTGCAACGACTCCAATGTCGCATCAGCCGCCGCAGTCCCGGCCCAACGTACCGCGACCTGCCCCGTCACCCGCCCCAACTCCGGCCCAATCGGAATGAGTAGGGCGATAAACGGTGCCAGCTCACGCACGTTCACCTCCAGCCGCCCATTGACCTGAATCTTCGAGCCTTCCGGATGCGCCTGCGATTGCCATGAAATAATTGGCTCCGCCTGAGGCCGTTGAGACGCCAGGGTGGCTGACCAGGTACTGGCCGAGTGCCCCGTTACCGTCAATCCGTAGGTCGCCGTGTCACGCCCCTGAAACGACAGATGCCCTCCCAGCTCGCCATCCCGATACATCACGACACCAGAAATCGTGACCCGTCGGAGAGGTCCCGTCGCCTGTTCGCGAAAAATGGTCACATGATCCAGATGCAACTCCTCAAAGGGGAGAATAGGCAGGCCTCGTAACAGATCGCCGGCGGTCAACAGGGTCCAGGGCGAGTCTTCACTCTCCACTCGACCGTGAACGGCGCCTCCTTCCTCGCCCAGTCCAGACGGCGGAAGATTCAGGATCTGGATGGCCACATAGGGAAGAGACACCCGATCGACATGCCCATGGATAAGCTGCGGCACCCGATACTGAATCTCCGCATTCGTCAACGACACCATGACGCTTTCACCGGCCAATTCCTGTTGGAACGACACGACGGGAATGTGCATCCCACTCCAGCCGGGATAACCCAGCTGGATGATGACGTGTTTGTAGCCATACTGGCGAAGTCCCTGAGCCAACAGATACGATGCCGTCAACGGCAAGAGCAGATAGAGACTCACCAGTGCGACTAACCCGAGGAGCAGCGCGACCTGATATCGATGAATCAGCATAGGTTCCTGTTCAGTCAATCAACCTTCTACGGACGGTTGTCAGATAATCACGACAGATCTGTCAAGAGCGGCAATGCCAAGGCCCAGCGTCCCCTCCCCGTCGCTTCGTCCCACCGGGTTCCTTCGGGCCACCGTTGACAGGCTTTCACACACGCCGGTATCTTGCATGAGCACCAATCCGTCTGTTCATACCCATCGAGTCACCCATTGCTCCCCACCCCATTCGTTCGCCATCTCTGCAACATCCGAGTCCCTCTGAACCAACTCACGAGACGGCTCGCACCGACCATGCTCCTCGTGCTCTGCGGGCTCATCCTCGGCGTATCTCCGCCCCTCGCTTCAGTCACGCAGAGCCAGCAAGAGCGTTCAAGCGACCGATATATTCATCAGCTCGATGATCTCTCGGCGCTCTGGAGTTTCTACAAACAGACCTACATACAACATGGCCGGGTCGTCAGTCTGGACGAACAGGGTATCACGACGTCCGAGGGGCAAGGCTACGCCATGCTCCGTGCCGTTTGGTCGAATGATCGCACGACGTTCAATACCGTGTGGGCTTGGACGAAGCAACACCTCCAAGTCCGTGACGACAAGCTCTTCGCCTGGAAGTGGAAAGGAGTCGTCCTCGACAACAACTCGGCGACGGACGCCGATACCGACATTGCGCTCGCCCTTATTCTGGCCGCGCGGCGATTCGATCACCCACCGTTCGAGCGGGAAGCGCTCACTATTGTCCATTCTATCTGGGACCGGGAAGTGATCCAGATCGGCTCGCGCGCCTATGTGACTGCCGGCAATTGGGCACGCGACGAGGACTACCCGACGATCCACGTCGCCTATCTTGCCCCCTATGCCTACGCAATCTTTGCCTCCATCGATTCTCACCATCCATGGGCCCATGCGATCGAATCCAGCTATGCCATTCTGCACTGGCTCTATGATGAAGAAGCCCTGCCCGTCCCTCCGGAACTCATCTACCTAAACCGACAGACAGGCCACTTGACCGTCCGGCATCCCGTGACCGGAGCCTCATCCTCGTTCAGCTATGACGCCTTCCCGATCTATTGGCGCATAGCGCTCGATGCCGCCTGGTTCGGACGATCTGAAGGGGCCTTGCGGCAAAAGATGCTGGGATTCTTCCAGCGTGAATGGAAGGCCCAGGGGAAATTTGTCGACCACTATTCCCTCAAGGGCCTGCCGCTATCATCAAACGAAGGATTGCCGCTGTATTCCACCGTTCACGCCCTGGCATTCCAGGAACAGCACGACCTCGCCCGACTGCTGAGCGAAAAGAAACTCGCCCAACTCGAAGCCGCCGCACTCGCCGGGAAACGGCTCCCCTACTACTTCCATAACTGGTTGTGGTTCGGGCAGGCCCTCTCGCTGTCGCAAGTCCGCCACTACGACGAGTTCTTGGGGTTTTTGCGACCGTTCGACGTGGTCGGGTTCTCGGCTCACTTTCCCTGGGAACTCTTTGCCGTCACCGTCATGCTCTACCTGATCGCCACGTGGCATCCGGTTCTCAAGTTCGCCTTTCTGGCTTGTGGATTGAGCCTCTGTCTCCGCTACCTCTACTGGCGGCTCTTCCACACCTTGAACTTCATGGAATCCGGCGGCCCGTTTATCAGCATCGCGCTGTGGGCGGCAGAATTCTATGCCTTCTCCACCGTTCTGCTGCTGTTCATCCAGGTGGGGGTAGGCTGGAGACCTCAGCCTGTCCGTCCCCTTGAGCCAGCCCAAGGCTTTGCTCCCTCAGTCGACGTCTTTATTCCGATCTATTCAGAATCCTGCGAGATTCTGGAGAAGACCCTGATCGGCGCCTCCGCGATGGAACAGGCTCACAAACGGATATACGTATTAGACGACAGCCACCGAGACGAGGTCTGCCGACTGGCCGAACGGTTCGGGGCGACCTATATCAAAGGACCCCGCCAACATGCCAAGGCGGGCAACCTGAACCATGCCCTCACGCAAACGGACGGCGAACTCATCGTGATCTTCGACACGGACCATATTCCCGTATCGACCTTTCTCACAGAGACCGTCCCGTTTTTTGCAGACCCCAACATCGGCTTTGTGCAAACGCCTCACCATTTCTACAACCAGGATATTTTTCAACGGGCCCTCGGCGCCAGCCCGCGCATTCCCAACGAGCAGGACCTGTTCAATCACGCGATTCAGGGCGGACGCCAAGGCTGGGGCGGGGCATTCTTCGTCGGCAGCGGGGCCGTCTTTCGGCGGTCGGCGATCGCTGAGTTGAATGGATTTAACTTGATGAGCATCACCGAAGACATTCATACCAGCCAGCACCTCCATGCCAGGGGATGGAAATCTGTCTTCGTCGATAAAAACTTGGCGGTCGGGCTGACGGCGGAAAACCTCGCATCGTATATTGTTCAGCGACGGCGCTGGATGTTGGGCTGTCTCCAGATTTTCTTCAAAGACAACCCACTCCTCTGCCGGGGGCTGTCGCTCCGGCACCGGCTCGGGTACTTCGCCTCGCTCTACTACTTCTTCTTCCCGATCGCGCGGGTGATATTTTGGATCACCCCCCTCTACTTCCTCCTGTTTCACCTGCACCCGATTTTTGCCGATGTCTCGATCCTGGTGGCCTACCTGCTGCCATTCATGATCGTCCTCCCGATGATTTCCTCCAGATTGCTGCCCGGATGGCCCAGGCTCATGTGGTCGTCCCTCTACGAAGGACCGGTCAGTTTCCCGCTGTTCCGGTCGATGTTCGATCTGCTGCTCCCGAAAAACTTGGGGTTCAAAGTCACCCCCAAGGGCCTGCTCTCGGAGCAACGGTCGTTCGACTGGCGATCCTCTGCCAGCCTGGCCATTGCCACCCTCATCACGCTCGCCGCAATTGCGAAAGGCCTCTGGGAGTTCTGGTATTTCGGCATCGAAAAGGACGCCTATTTCTTCAATCTCAGCTGGGCCTCCTTCAATCTGCTGACCCTGATCGTGGGACTGCTGATGGCTTGGGAAAAACCTCAAACGCGAACAGAAGAACGCATCATCAAACCGATCCCGTTCGAACTGCAAGCTGGCAATCTGTCCATCACAGGCACGACACACGACGTGAGTCTGACCGGGGTATCATGGTTCGGCATATCGCCCGGTCCGCTACCTCCGACCATGGACATGAGCTTGCACGGAAGAATCCCCTTCACCTGCCAGGTCCGATTGGTCTATCATGACCGACTGTCAGGGCCTGGCACAAAATGTGGGCTGACGTTTCACAACCTCTCAGAAGAACATCGTCGACGCTTGCTGCTGAACCTCTATAGCGATCCCGCGACATGGGAGCATGCGCAGAGAGACCGCCTGCGCAGCAGCCTCCTCATGGCAGGTCACTTGCTTATCGGTCTACTGAAGCACTTCAGACCATTAAGACTCAGGCGGCGGCAGAGACCCCGACAATGGCGACTGAGGATGGTTCAGGTTCAGATTGGAGAGAGCGAGTACCGCATGATCGTGCGCGATGAATCGGCGAGTGGCCTCGGTCTGCTGATGTACAACAGAAAGATTCCACTCACCACGCCGTGGCTGGTACGGAACAGCAGCGGGCAGCGGACAGCCTATCGACCCATCTACCGCTCCAGGATCTGGGGCCTGATCTCGCAGGTGGGTCTCAGTGCCGCCCCCACGACGTCACACCTCTAGATATTCGACACATGCACCAGAAACCAACATGTAGGAAAGGCTCCAGCTAGATATTATGCGATTACGCCCCCTGACCATACTCAGTTTCACGTTATTGATGGTGACCGGACTCGGCACTGTCTCGCTCGCGGAAGACTTCACGGAAGCCTGGTATCTCTCGCGTGGACGGGCCAACATGGAGATTGAAAACTATAAAGCGGCCATCGAAGCCTATGAGAAAGTGGTAGAGCGGGCTCCCAACCACCGCGAGGCCATGCGCAACCTCGGCCTCGCCTATGAAAAACAGGGGCTCAAGGACAAAGCCATCGAGACCTTCGACCGCTACCTTGCGAAGTACGACGACGACCCGGAGATTGCCTTCGACCAGGCACAGGCCCTGGAATGGTCTCGCTATGCCTACCGAGAAAAAGACATGCTGAAGTATTTCCGCATGGGCCTGAAGCGGAAAGACGATACGACCATGCGCCTCAAATATGCGGCACACCTGGCCCAGCATAAGGAAAGCAGCCAGGACGCCATCGCACAATACCGCACCATCCTCGACCGGCAGCCCCGTAATCCCGAAGCCCATCGGGGACTGGCAAAAGCCTATGCCTGGCTGGGGAACAACGATCTGGCCCTCTACCACGCAAATCTGGCACGGCAGTCTGCGAGGCGGGAGCCAGGCGATTTGACCAGTCTGCGCCAGGACATGCTCAAGGGACGTGAACCGACGATCGAAGGAGTGATCGGGATTCTTGCCCAACCGGAAAAACCGTTCGAGCTCTATGGCTTCCGGATCGGATCGCGCGGCAAAGTCGATTTGACGCCGTTTACCACCACGATCCTCGAAGTCGGCGCCGAAAACTTCTGGAGTTCCAAGGAGCAGCTCGCAGGCAGCTACGTCTCATTGGCCAATCAGGTTCGATTCAATCCGTCCAATCGTGTCGACGCGATCCTGGAATACCACGGAGCCCCCCGCGGAGACGGCCTCGCGTACAAATTCGAATATGTGTATGAAGGACAGTCCTTCTCGATCCGCCCGGGCGTGAAGCGCGAATTCAAATATGACTCATTCGCCTCGCTCGCCGGCTCCCGCAGCTCAGGCCAACTCTTGGGCCTCGCTCGCTCGACCCTGTTCTACAGCACGGTCTCCTTCGATGCGGGCTCGGTTCGCGTGGACGTCACGCCCTTCGTCGGGTGGGTGACGTCTGAGCGCTCAAGTTCGAACGACCAGGTTGGGCTCGACCTCAAGACCTCGTTACCTCTGTGGAAAACGGACCATTGGGACCTGTCGGCGGAGTATCTCTTCTACCTGACTCACTATGGAGAAAATCAGAGCGGATTTGTCCCCAGCGCGAGGGAACCCTTGCCGGGCGGATACTTCAGCCCCCAAGTGTTCGTGAATCAAATTCCACGGCTAGCGACCATCTACACGATGGAAAACAAGGATGAGTTCTCGATTGCCGCAGGCCCGGCGATTCAATACATCGACGAATCGACTAAATCGTCAGCCTTTCGGGTAGGAGGCGATGCCCATGCCTCCTACACCAATCATCTCTCAAAGGTCTGGTTGCTGAAGCTGATGGCCGACTATACCCAGATCGCCAATATCTATACGCGCATCCAGTTCAACGGCCTCTTGGTCTATACCTTCAACTAACTGAAGAACAGAATTTTTCTGTCCGATGAACAACCTGACAATAACCATACGTACGATAGAGTTCTGGCCGGTTGATGTGCCCATCACCGACCCCTTCGTGGTCGCCACCGGCGCACGAACGGTGGCCGAGAATGTGTTCCTGCGAGTCACCTTGGCCAATGGCGCACAGGGGTATGGGGAAGCGGCGCCGTTCCCGGAAGTCGGAGGAGAAACTCGGGCAAGCTGCCTGACCTCCCTGCTCCAACTCAGCAAGGCAATTCTTGGCCGCTCAGCCTCCGACTACAAGCAGATCGGACAAAATCTCTCTGAAGAGGCGCAGGCTCATCCTGCCGCCCGCTGTGGGATTGAAACCGCCGTAATCGATGCCTATTGCCGCGCATCACACATCCCGATGTGGCAGCTCTGGGGTGGCTCGGACGTGAGCGCGCGAGAGACCGATATCACCATTCCTATCGCCGACCTCGACAAGACCGTCGCCCTCGCGCGCGGTTGGTACGAGAAGGGATTTCGCCTCTTCAAAATGAAAGTCGGCAAGGATGTCGAGGAGGACATTCGACGGCTCTCAGCCGTACACCGCGCGCTCCCTGGTATTTCGTTCATTGGCGACGGCAACCAGGGATTCTCGCGCCAGGATTGTCTGACCTTTGCACAAGGAGTAAAGACATTCGGCGGAGCAATAGTGCTGCTTGAACAGCCGGTGGTACGGGACGACCTCGACAGCATGGCGGCGATCCGTCGAGAGACCGGCATTCCCGTCGCGGCGGATGAATCGGTCCGCTCACTCGCGGATGCGCAAGAAGTCGTCGCCCAAGGCGCGGCGGACTACATCAACATCAAGATCATGAAAACCGGCGTTGCCGAAGCCCTGGAGATTGCCTCCTTCACCACAGCGTCCGGCCTCAAACTGATGATCGGCGGGATGGTCGAAACACGCATAGCAATGGGCTGTTCGTTCAGCCTGGTCCTAGGCCTTGGTGGCTTCGAGGTGCTCGACCTCGACACCCCACTGCTGCTAGCCAACGATCCCGTCACCGGCGGCTACCGATATGAGGGGCCACAGCTGCAACCCTGGTCAAGACCGGGCCTCGACATAACAGTAGACCCGTCCCAGAACACCACGACCATCGAGTAGATTACGCCGTCGCTTCGTCGCACTTCTTACAGTTTAATATTTCGCCAAGATGCTGGCTGCGGCCTTCCTCGGTGAGGACCCAAGGCCGATTCGTCATCGGCGGCTGGTGGCGCACATGTTGTCCATGTCCACATTGAAGATCGGCCACCCAATCGTTATATTCGTCCAGATGATAACCCATGATAGGTTGCTGCATGCAGGAACTTCCCTTCCAAATTTTCCATCGGCTCGTAGGCCTACGCGGCACTCGTGCCTTCGAATGACCGCATGCTAACACGAACGAAAGGGCCCGCGAGATGAGTCAGTCTACGACGAAGATCGGCTTCGTGGGAGTCGGACGGATGGGGGCCAACATGGCTCGGCGGCTGAAGGACCAAGGGGAAACCATCGTGGCCCTCTACGATCGGGATCAGGCCACCGCCACTGCCATTGCGACCGAACTGGGCAGTGAAACAGCTGCGACTCCTGCCCGGGTCGCAGAACTCGCCGAGATCATTGTCACGGTCGTATCAGACGATGCCGCGATGCGACAGATCTTTTCTCCGACCGGCACAGAGAGTCTTCTCCGGCATGCCAAGGGTCGGCTCTTCATCAACTGCGCCACACTTTCGCCAGATATACACATCGAGGTTGAGGCGTTGGTGACGCAACGTGGAGGCCGAACTCTGGAAGCCTGTATGGCCAGCAGCATCACACAGGCCCGCCAAGGCACGCTCTATCTCATGTGCGGAGGACGACAGGATGTGTTCGAGTCAGTGAAGCCGCTCTTGAACACATTGAGCACACACGTACGCTATGTCGGATCGGCAGGAGAAGCCGCAAAGGTCAAAGCCCTCGTCAACATGGTGATGAACTGCAACACGGCTGCACTGGCAGAAGGGCTTGGGCTTGGAGCCGCGCTCGGCCTCGACCTGACGATGGTGCGGGAGATCTTCTCCCAGACAGGAGCGGCGTCGCGTGTCTTGGAGACGGATGGTGAGGATATGCAGAACCGCGCCCATGACTGCTACTTCTCGGCTGCCCATGCCGCCAAGGACTCTGGCATCGCCCTGGCCTTAGCAAAGACCGCAGGGATCACCCTCCCATTAGCTCGAGCGACCTACGAGCAATATCAGCGGCTGGTCACGCTCGGCAAAGGCGAGCTGGACAAATCCGCCGTCTCTGAACTCACGTTCAAAGACCGAGGCTCGCACTAACGCCAAGAATGGCTTCGGAACGGCGAAATAATGGGCGCTATCGTCCTACGGTGTGACAAAGTC
This sequence comes from Nitrospirota bacterium, assembly GCA_030684575.1. Lineage (NCBI taxonomy): Bacteria > Pseudomonadati > Nitrospirota > Nitrospirota bacterium. The sequence goes on from JAUXVD010000011.1 coordinate 22,301, forward strand.
GTATGGTTGCGCAAGAGGGGTGGAGAGAAGCTGCCGGAGCCATATTGGCTGACGCACGACGTCTCAGTTGCGTTGATTAATCACGACACGGCCACATTCTTGGCACCCCAAGCTGCGTCCGCCACCAGACCATTCAGGCTCGTTATTGCCGGAGGCTCCTCCACCGACAGAGGCATTCGAGGCCTCGCCGGACGATATCGTCCCCGCATTGCCCAGATATCGCACCGTCGCAAACATGCCAATTTCGCTCACGGGAACTCGGTCCACCTGCACGGCCCCATCACGATAACTCGTCAGGAGCCACGAATCAGTCGCTGACGCCGCGACCGGCAATGCACGAACCTGATAGCTGATTTTGTCTGTATCGGCGCCCTGCCGTACTTCCGGGGTGTAATACTTCAACGCTCCGGTCATGGCAAATCCCAAATCGGTCAGGTTGTTTGTATAGCCATGATTCGATGCGTGATAGAGGTATTCCAACCGCTCGATCTCGCGAACCACGATCTCACCTTCAACAGACTTGGCCTTGGTCATAAAATGGCTGTACGAAACGGTGGCAAGGGACACGAGGATCCCCAGGATGGCCACCACGATCATCAACTCGATCAAGGTAAAGCCGCCGCAACTCCACATGCGAGGATGCCGGGAGAGATTCATGGTCGTCGTTCGTGAGGTGGTCCGATCTCAAATCGGTGCAACGCAGCGTGAATGCGATCCAACGCCTCCGTTGTCGTCTGTAATTGACGGAGTGCCTCCGACCCTCCCATCCCCTGAGCCAACAAAGTCTTCGTCGCGCCATCGACGGCGGCCCGCGCGCGAGACGATTCCTGTTGCACCGTCTCGACCCCCTGCCCAACGTGACTCCAGCCTTGATTGAGCAGCTGCGCCAGATCCGTCAACCGGTCTGCCTCCCGGAACTGGAGTCGATGCAATACCATTCCGGATGCCCAGGCGCTGGCACTCTGACCCACGCGTTCGAGCGCATCGGCAATGCGACGCGTCACCAGCAAGCTGAATAGAATAGCCCCAAGAAAAAACACGGGGATGGCAACCCACACCGTGTCGCTCAGCAACAGCAGCTGGCTCGCGGCAACCTGGCGATCCGTCAATGGCACATCAGAGAGGAGCGTCACGGCCGGCAGAACATAGGGCCCGCAAAAGGCCAGCACGAAGAACAGACAGGCATAGAGCGCCATACTCACCGCAACCTTGAACGTGTAGGCCCTCTGTTCTTTTCGAACAGCCGCCACATGCTGCTCAGAGTTGGAGTTGGACAGGTTCAACGCCACCGTCGTCATATCATCCTCCTGAATCGCTCCTCCGCTGAACCCACATTCATGGGCCTATGCGCCGTCCCTTATGAGATCAAAGCGTACCACCACCTCCTGAAACCACAAGTGTTTTATCGACTTACTCGCGGCCGACGAATGGATCCGGGCTAGGCAGCCCCTCCCCCATTCCTTCGGCGCACTGAGGTGCCTTGTTACCGCTTTTCAAAGGGGAGTTCTGACCGCTGGCTGGCAGAAAAGTAGGCCCATTGCTTCTGCTCGTTCTCGTCGAAACTGCCGAGGAAGGTCACGTAGCGATCGAGGGTGCGGAACTCGGCGAGTGTGATCGTACAATGCACCGCATCGATCACGCGGGCATCGAACTGACCCACCACATACAGCAGGCCCGTTCGCGTGCGATACAGGTTCCGCCGGCTCACATACCCGGTGTTGGGGAATAGGTCATCATCGATGGAGCAGCCTCCAGGCCCGACGAGCGTGAGTCGAAGATCGTGCCGGGAGAGGAATGGATTCGTGGCGACCCTGGTAATCGTCAGGCGCACCTGCTCTGCCGGAAACTCGACTGAGGCCGGTGCCGGCACATCGCTATTGCAGGCGACAAGCACGAGCAGCAGACTCACGATGCAACTGGCCCTGTGCCCCCTCGTCACTTTATCGCAGGAGCTTTCGGCGCAGCGCCGATCGCGTCCAGGCCCGCCTGCGCACAGGCATCGTCGAGCTGTGCCCCTGGCGCCCCGCCGACCCCGATTCCACCAACGACCTCGCCGGCAATCTCAATGGGCAACCCACCCCCAAGAATGAGGATCTGCTCGTTCATCTCGCGAAGCGCCTGCAAGGTCGGCACCTTGTTGATCAGTTCAGCTAACTCGGTCGTCGAACGACGAAGGCTGGCTGCGGTATAGGCCTTCTTCCTGCTGCTATCGACCGTATGAGGTCCGGCGCCATCCGCGCGGCTCATGGCGCGCAGCACACCGGCGCGATCCACGACGGACACCGTTACCTTATAGCCATCTTTTTTGCAGGCTTCCAACGAAGCCTGGATCGCTTTATTCGCGAGCCCTATCGGCAAAATCGTCTCTTTCGGCAACTCATCGGAAGCCGGCGCCAAACAGGGCATCAGCATCACGAATACCGCCGCGGGCAAGAGTCGGGCAACGACGGAACGCCGATGAAGCAGATACAGAGGTGCCATGATTCTCTCTCCTGGTGATTACGGGAACATGTCGGATCAGGAGCGTACGAAGGCGCGAGAGGTCTGTCAAGATGGAGGGGTGATAGTTGTGGGATCAGCCGATGGAGCGCGCGGTCGTCAGCTCCAGACAACGCGCTCTTGATTGAGGAGATAATCGATCACTTCGATGCTATTGCGCATTTGGATCTGCGCCTTTTCTGACATGGGAAGAACGGCACCAACCAGCTTGCCAGATTCGACGTCGTCGAGCGACGGAATCCCGTCAAATCCACCCTTCTCATGCTCTTGTCGGTAACTTGCCACGGTCGCCTCCAGTTCCTCTGACCATGAATCAGCAATTCCTGCGCCAGAGGTCCATCATCCATCTGACTTATGGCGTACAAGTAGCATAGCACATGAAAATCCATGCTCTGCTGAAGTCCTCTATCTTATTGATTCAACTCTATTTGTCAGTCGATCGACGAGCAGCAGTTGCGGCAGGCGCAAGCGCGCCGAGATAGGGAAATTGGCCGATCTTCAGGAGGGGCGTGTCAAGACGCAGGCGAAAATCGTCATGCGATGGGTCGACAAAGTACGGGTCCCCGGTAATATCTGACTGGGCCTTAAGCTCAGGAGCCGGTTGGTTCGGATCACCCACACGAAGATAGTCGCCATCCGTATTGAAGAACGCATTGAACGAAGTGGTGGTCCGACTGGACGGGGCGATCAGAAAGCCCACGCGATTCAGCCCCACCACGTTGCCGGTGACGTCACTCTGGGATTGCCCGAGAAACGCGGCCCCGCCGCCATTCTTGACCAGGGTATTGCTCACGATCACGGCACGGGCATGGCCGCTGACCACGATGGCGTCAAACAGACTTCGGGTGATCACGTTTCGCTCCAACCGCACCGTCGACTTCCCCGCAATCGAGACGCCATGATCGTTGTCGTGAATGAAATTCCCGATCATGACCGCCTCTGAATCGGCAAACTGCACGCCGGTCGTCTCGCTCCCCCCGATGTCACAATCTTCGATCCGTACATCATGGACCTGCTGGCTAAACAACATCCCGTTGATCTTGAGCCGGCGGAGGACCAGCCCTTGCCCATTGAAGAGCCCCATCGCATGGCCACCATGATCGTTGATAGTCATGTCGCTGATCTCGATATCCGTCGCCCCATAGGGCCACTTACCGACATGAAGGGCGCCCACCACGATATCGCGGCCTAAAATCGTCACTTGATCCACTCCAGCCCCGACGAACTTGATCTTTTCTTTACTATGGATCGTCACGTCCTGAGGATATTGACCTGCCTTGACGAAGACGGTGTCGCCTTTCTTGGCGGCATCGACCGCTTCCTGCAAAGAGACGAAATCTCCCGTCCCGTCGAGTGCAACCACAAGAGTCCGAGGACCCATTGGCGGCCCTTCATCGGCCCACAACAAGCCGGAGCTGAAAAATCCAAACAGCGCGATGGACGCAACCACTAAAATATTTTTCATGCAGAAACTCATACAGGCCTCTCTAGCCACAAGTCAATTGGGCCCGCATAATTCACGAAGACTTCTACTGCAACCGCCGATGCGCCGCTACGACACGCCTGACGGCGGGCGGGCTCGCCGCTCAGTCGGTCAACATACTGTGTTAAGTATGCCTCCCTCCTTCACGGCTCCGCGCGCCCGTCTCGCCTGGCGTCTCGGCGGTTTCGTCACGAACTCTCGTGAATAATGCAGGCCAGGTTTGTTGTGAGGCACGCAGTCGCATGTTATGCTCCGCACCCATGATTCTGGTCGGCCTCACAGGCGGAGTCGCCACCGGTAAAAGCACCGTCGCCGGGATGTTTACGCAATGCGGCGCGGTAGTCATCGATGCCGACCAATTGGCTCGCGATGTCGTGAAGCCGGGCAAGCCGGCTTGGCGAGAGATCGTCACCCTATTTGGCAAGGCCGTCCTCAACCCTGACCGCAGCCTCAATCGCCAGACGCTCGGAGCCATCGTCTTCCGCCATCCGGCAAAACGCCAGGCGCTCGAAGCCATCATTCACCCCCGCGTGGCGCGCGAGCAAGTCAGATTGACGAGAGACGCGGCACGACAACATCCTCAATCCGTCGTCATCTACGACGTCCCGCTCCTCTTCGAGGCCGGTATCGATAAGCGAGTCGATCACACCATCGTCGTCACTGCCGACCGCAACACCCAAATCGCGCGCCTCAAAAAAAGAAACGGCCTCTCCCGCGCTGAGGCTCTTCACCGGATTAAGAGCCAGATGCCGATATCCCAAAAGGTCCAGCAGGCAGACTATGTGTTGAATGGAACCCTCCCTCGACCGGCGCTTCGCAAACAAGTCGGCCGATTATTCACGAGCCTTCACGCGCTCGCATAACGACTCGCTCTCCTCCGTGCATTCCCGCTACCCCCTGTGTTAAGTTTTCGCCCATGCGACACGTCGTCATCATTGGATCCGGGCCAGCCGGCCTCACCGCCGCCATCTATGCGGCCAGGGCGAACCTCTCGCCTCTACTCATCGAAGGGTGGCAGTCGGGTGGACAATTGACCACGACGACGGAGGTCGAGAACTATCCCGGTTTCGCCAAGGGCATCATGGGGCCGGACTTGATGAAAGAAATGCGCGCACAGGCGGAACGATTCGGCACGGAATTCTTAACCGCCGATGTCACGGCTATTGCACTCACACCTCGTCCTTTCACGCTGACGATCGACGGCGAACAATCTGTTCAAGCCAAAACCCTCATCATTGCGACCGGCGCATCGGCCATTCAGATTGGGTTGAAGAACGAGGCGCGCCTCACGGGACATGGCGTCTCCACCTGTGCGACCTGCGACGGATTTTTCTTCAAGGGCAAAGAACTGATGGTCGTCGGTGGCGGCGACAGCGCGATGGAAGAAGCCACCTTCCTGACTAAGTTCGCCAGCAAGGTCACCGTGATCCATCGCCGCGACAAGCTGCGAGCCTCCAAAATCATGCAAGACCGCGCGATGAAGAATGAAAAGATTTCCTTTCTCTGGAACTCCGTCGTCGAAGACATCCTGGGGAACGACCTGGTCACTGGCGTGCGTGTGAAAAATCTTGTCACAAACAAGGTCCTGGAAGTCCCTTGCGCCGGCGTCTTCGTCGCGATTGGGCACCGCCCCAACACCACCCTCCTCAGCGGTCAATTAGATATGGATGCCAAGGGCTATATCCGGACAACCAACGGAACCGCCACAAGTGTCCCTGGCGTCTTCGCCGCAGGCGATGTGCAGGATTCGGTGTATCGCCAAGCCGTCACCGCCGCCGGCTCCGGCTGCATGGCCGCGATCGACGTCGAACGATTTCTCGAATCAGACAGTCATAACCTCTAAACCCTCCGCGGGATGCTCAAAATGGTCGTCCAACAAGGCCGCAGGCGAGACACAGACCGGAGGCGTACCCTCAAGGGTACGTTGAGGATTGTGTCGAGCCGAGAACGACGTTGGCGATCATTTTCAGCATCCCGATAAACCATGCGCTGCGCCATCGTCCACTACCACGAAATCGCCCTCAAAGGCCGCAACCGGGAATATTTCGAGGAACGCCTCGTCCACAATATCCAATGGATCTTGAGAGACCTCGGCGTTAGACGTGTTGAGAATCTCCGCAGCCGGATTCGCGTGGTCCTGCCTGACGAGGTTCCGGACCAGATCATCATCGACCGGCTCACCAAAGTCTTCGGGATCGCCAACTTTTCGCTGGCGCACGGGTTGCCGCTCGATCTGGCCAAGCCGGACTTGGAAGCGCTCAGCGCAGCGGTCATCGAGGCGCTCCGGTCGGAATCGTTTTCCACCTTTCGCGTCTCGGCAAAACGAGCAGACAAACGATTGACGTTGACCTCCATGGACGTCGCGCGGGACGTCGGCGCTGCCATCTGTGACGCCACCGACAAGAAGGTCAGTCTGAAAGATCCAGATCTCACGGTCTATCTCGAACTCCTTGCCAAAGAGGTCTACTACTCGATCAAAAAGGTTCAGGGCCCTGGTGGCATGCCGGTGGGAGTCAGTGGGAAAGTCGCCTGCTTGATCTCCGGCGGGATCGACTCGCCGGTCGCAGCCTATCGTATGATGAAACGCGGATGCCGGGCCCTCTTCGTCCATTTCTCCGGCCGGCCGCTCGTGAGCCGCGCCTCAGAAGAGAAGGTGCGGGAACTGGTGCAACTCCTCACCGCCCATCAATATACGTCGAAGCTCTACGTCATTCCGTTCGGAGAGATTCAGCGGGACATTGTGGCGAGTGCGCCGGCCCCCTATCGCGTGGTGCTCTACCGGCGCGTCATGATCCGCATCGCGCAGGAATTCGCCAAACGTGAGCATTGTTGGGGATTGGTCACCGGCGATAGCCTGGGGCAAGTGGCCTCGCAGACACCGGAGAACCTGACCGTCGTCGAAGCGGTGTCAGAGTTACCGCTCCTGCGCCCACTCATCGGCATGGATAAGCTGGAAATCACCGACCAGGCGGAGCAGATCGGCAGCTTCGCCATCTCCATCGAGCCGGATCAAGATTGCTGCTCACTCTTCACCCCGCCACACCCCAGCACAAAAACCAGACTCGAAGATATTCTGGAAATCGAGAAGATGTTCGATATCGATGCGCTGGTGAAGCAGGGGATCGAGAAGGCGGAGTTGTCCCAATTCACCTTCCCTCAGTAGCAGGATGCTGAAACAGGCCGCTAGCTTCGTTCTCAGCTCGCAAGAATCCTCAACGTACCCCTAGGGTACGCCTCCGGTTCTTGCTCCGCCTGCGGCCTTGCTAAACGGCCTGTTTGAGCATCCTGCGGGAATATTCTCTTTGTGCCTCGCTCATCGCCCCGACTGCTGCTCCTGCGCGCGCGCGAGCGCCTTTTCCTTCAGGATTCGAAAATGGGATTCCAGGTCTCGCCGCGTTGCGAGCGCGATGAGTTTACCAGGTAGCACCGACTCAATCTCCACGATAAGCTCGAAGTCCGCACGGGTCTGCGCGCCGCCATCGATCGACGTCAATGTCCACCGACGATGATAACGTTTGAAATCTCCGCTTTTGAGATCGGCCACCAGATCTCCGCTTGGCAACAACCTCGACTCAGTCACCAACCGACGTTCCCCCGGCAACAACATATGCTCGATCCTGATATCCGTGGTGGCGACTCCATCCAGAATGCTCACGTCCGCTATCTTCATCCGCACCTCGAACAGTTCAGGCCAATGAGCATAGTCAGTCAAAATCGCCTGCACCACCGAAACGGGCGCGGGCAAAACAATCGTCGCCGTCGCCTTCACGCCGCCACTGGACTCCGTCCGAACATCCAGCAGGCCTGGTTCTGCCGCACCGCTCCACCCGGACCAGCCGAGCAACAGACAACCGACGATGCTCCTCACATGCCACAACATGGCGCGATTATATATGAGAGCCGGGCAAGTACTAATAGGATGCGAAAAACTATTTCACAGACTACCACCACGGCAGTCTGTCCATGCTATACAGCGGGTAAGCAATCTAGCTGGATGCTCAAACAGGCCGTCCAGCAAGGCCGCAGCCGACGAAAGCACCGGAGGCGTACCCTCGGGGTACGTTGAGGATGCTTTCAAGGTGAGAACGCAGCTGGCGGTTTGTTTCAGCATCCTGCTGTCGAGACGTGATTGACTCATCCAAATACCCCTGTGCTAGGATGCAAACGATGAAACGACTATCCTTCATATTATTCACAGCCATTAGCCTATTGAGCCTCTCAGCTGCGGCTCAGGCGCAACCTCTCTCTGAATCGACCGCCACCACAGAGCAGGTCTGCAGTTTCGGCATGGCCAAGGGAGAAGCCTCACAGAGCTGTCAGGTCCCGTTCCCCACCGGCTGCCTCGTGGCCAATATTCCTGGCACTGACAAACCCTGGACCACCGTCTCGAAGGGCGGAAAGACCTTCTGCCGATTCGACGAAAAAGCCACTGACTGGAAAACCAAAATCACCGGCTCCTGCAGCCGCTGCAAATCCGACCATTGTTCGGTCCAGTTTATTGTTCGTTACGACTGTTCTCAGCAAGCCCACTAGCTATGTCACTCGCTGAGGCGATTAAGGCCGAAGCCCTCGCCCTGGGTTTCGACGCCGTCGGCATCAGCCGAGTCACAGATAGCTATCAGCCTTCAGCCAACAGCCTTCAGCAGAGCCCACCTCTAGACCCCGCAACCCCGCTATCCCATCACTTATTCGGTCGTCTCTCAGAATGGCTCCGGCTAGGCTACTATGGCACGATGGCCTGGATGACTCGCGACCCCTCCCGTCGCAGCGATCCACGATTGGTACTACCAGGTTGCAAATCGATGCTGTCGGTCGGCATGAATTACTACACCGACAATCGTGCGAACGAGCAGCCCGGCATGGGCCGCATTGCCCGATACGCCTGGGGACAGGATTACCACGAGGTGATGAGCCAGCGGCTCGCACAACTCGAAGCGAAGATCGCAGCCCTGGCGCCAGGCGTGACCACCCGCACCTACGTCGATACAGGCCCGATCATGGAAAAAGCCTGGGCGCAGCAGGCAGGTCTCGGCTGGATCGGGAAACATTCCAACCTCGTCTCCGCCGAATCCGGCTCCTGGCTCCTGTTGGGAGAGATCCTGACGACCCTTGAGCTGGAGCCGGATGAACCAGCCACAGATCTCTGCGGAAGCTGCACGTTGTGTATTCAGGCCTGTCCAACCGGTGCCATCGTCGAACCCTATGTCGTGGATGCCCGCCTCTGCATCTCCTACCTCACCATCGAACTGCGCGGAGACCGGGACGTGATCCCGAACGAGCTCGCCTCTCAGATGGGAAACCACATATTCGGCTGCGACGATTGCCTGGACGTCTGTCCGTTCAATCTTCGTTCGGATGCGACGAGCGAGCCGGCCTTTGCCCCCACCCCAATCACACTCGCTCCAAGCCTCCAGGCTCTGGCTCAGATCAACGAGGAGAGTTTTGCTGCCACATTCAAGGGGAGTCCCATCAAGCGAGCCAAACGGAACGGCCTTCTCCGTAACGTAAAAGTCGCGCAAGAAAACCTCACGAGACAAACAGGGGGCCGGGCCTCATAAGCACCCCCTTTTTTCCTGGAGGGAAGAGGAGTAGGCTATCTCTAGTAGTTGATGGTTCACGGGAGGCATGACCCCTATGCATCCTCCGATCCTTCTGCTCATCTCCGCCGATTCCCACACCAAACCGTTGCTCGAACAGGCCCTCGAGAGCCGCCACGTCACCATTCTGACTGCAGCAACAACTGAAGAGGGTCTACGCCTCCTGAAAGAGCAAGCGGACCTCGCACTCGTTATCTGCGATGAGAGTCAGGGACGGATTGCAAGCCAGGTGATCCTCTCTCAAGCCAGGCGCATCGATCACAACCTCCCGGTGATCATCCTCGGAACAGACGGATCGGCCAAGGCCGCGGTGGAGGCATTGCACCGAGGCGCCACCGACTATCTCGCGCAACCGGTCACGGCAAAAGATCTCCAGACCGCCCTCCACAGAACCCACGCCTTCGCCGCACCGGAGCCCCAAGCGAGGGAAGCGCGTTCCTCCTCGTTCGATCAAATCATCAGCCGGTCGCCTCAGATGAAACTACTGAAACATCTCGCAGCCGAAGTCGCTCAAACCGATGCAACCGTCCTCATCACCGGCGACAGCGGCACAGGCAAAGAACTCTTTGCCCATGGCATCCATGCAGCAAGCCCACGGTCCAACGGCCCCTTTGTGGCGCTCAACTGCGCCGGCATTCCCGAGCAGCTTCTGGAATCGGAATTGTTCGGCTATCAGCGCGGCGCCTTTACCGATGCGAAACAGGCCAAGCCTGGGAGATTCCAACAAGCGGAAGGCGGCACCCTCTTTCTTGACGAAATCGGCGAAATGAGTCCTTCCGCGCAGGCGAAGCTCTTACGAGTCCTGGAAAGCCACGAAGTCGATCCACTAGGCGACACGCGCAGCATCCACGTCAACATTCGCGTGATCGCCGCCACGAACGAAGATTTACCGGCGCAGATCAAAGCCGGACGTTTCCGCCTGGACCTCTACTATCGGCTGAACGTCTATCAACTGCGCATCCCGCCGCTCCGTGAACGCCCAGAAGATATCGAGCCGATCCTGATCTCGTTCCTGGAAACCGCCCGCCGGGATCATGGCTGTCGCATCAAGAGCATCACCCCCACGGCTCTGAACATCTTGCAGACCCACGACTGGCCCGGCAACGTACGCGAGCTGCACAACGTCGCCGAAGGACTCACCATCACATGCAAGGACGAGACGATCCAGCCGGACCACCTCCCTGCCTCTGTGCGAGATACCCCACCAACAGGATCGAACGGAGAAGGCGAGAAGACCTCGCTCCTGGCCTTCGGCCTCTCGGCTCAGGAGATGGAAAAGAAACTCTTGAAAGAGGCGCTGGATTCCGCAGGCGGCAATATTTCTGAAGCTAGCAGGCTGCTCAAGATCACGCGGAATACTCTTCGCTACCGCATGGCGAAATACCACCTTTAGTGAGGGTGCTGAAAAAGTCCGCCAGCATCGTTCTCGCATCGTTCAGACCCTCAACGTACCCTCCGGGTACGCCTCGGCCCTTCACTCGCTGCGGCCTTGCTGAACGGCCTTTTTGAGCATCCTCACCTGAACTCACAGAACCTCATCTGTTAAGAAATCGCGGAAGGAACGAGACTTGAAAGCCCTGAAGCCTCAGAGATTATAGGTGGCAACCTAGTCCAATCATTTCCTTCTCAAACACGTACAGAAGAGTTAGGGGTCGGTAAGAAACCGAAAAAAGACGGTCGGAAACGATAGTTCAGACACAGTTTAGCCACTTTGGGGCAGGGAGATACAGTTCACGATGTTTGCGCCAATGTTTATGGATGGCTATACTCGCCAGGCCTAACTGAGAACTTCTATGCTTGAACGTTTAGTAAAGACTATCGAGGAAAACCGGGGCGTTATACGAAGCGCACCTTGGGCATTTGCCGTGTCTGTTTTGGCCGCGTCATCTTTGGTCGGATTCATCATTCATTTGTATAACATCGGCCTAATCGACGAATTAAGGGAGCAAAACCAAGGGCTCAGAGAAACAGTCAACAGTTACAGAATCCATACACGTGAGGTTAGTCCGTCTGCCGCCACAACGTTAACTGAAAAAACGAACCGGCAGCTGAAACGTCAAGCTGAAAACTTAGTCAAACAGATTCGCTTCATACAGGATCTTCACGTGCGGAATCTGGAAACTATTTCTGAGCAACTAAAGTCTGGAAAGGTGCCGAAAGAAAAGTATTGGGAGATGGCTACCAGAGAGACTAAGCGAGCAGCGAACCAGTTTAATCCGATTCGAACAGATTGTATCGTGACGGTCGATGAACTTCGCGAGAGGATGGCTCCTGCTGTTAAGGAAAAGGTTATTGGAGCTAATCCGGGCTTCCGTTCGGCAGACTTTCCTGACGCTGTAATCAACTTTGCAAAGATATCGGCGGGCCAGGATTGGTTTACGCTGGAAATCAATCTTGGCTTCTTACTGCGCGAACTAGAAGAACTAGGACGTCTCCTGCCTGACACACTGGACTTCCGACATCCCGACAAGAATTAATGCGACCAATCTGCAGCAGGGAGCGGCTTGCACATTCGGATCCTCAGTCTAAGACGTTGAACTAGTAAGACTATTCATTAACCTGTGGCTCAAGTGCGGCTGATATCAACGTGACAAAATCCCATCAGCGTCCAAGGCAACCAGTACAACGCGCGAGTGACAGTTCAGCAGCGTCAGCCACCATTTTCTTTCCCGGGCTCATCCAACAGTCCTTCCACACTCACTCACGTCTCCCTTCCAGGGCAGGCTGGTCGATACTCGAGTGCGTGTGTCCAACGAGGGTCTTCTGAGACTGCGCGTTGCGCGAGCACAGAAGATCATCAGCCTCCATCCCCTCTCCTCCCACGACCAGCAAACGCCCTGCATTCGATATATAATGTGATCGAGTCCCGCTAGGTGCCGAGGTCTTCCAAACCGGAGGCGCTTATGAAACAGACGACGCCCGCTCCCCTCGTCCTCTCCGATTACGAGATTTCGCCTGACCAAGGGTTTCTTCCCCGCGACCCTCAAGAGCAACTGCCCGACTGCCCCACATTGAATCAGCTCGGACATGAGCTACCGAAACTGCTCAGCGCACGCATGGTCCGGAGGTTCATCGATGAACAGCCCACGCTGCTACCATCCGTGCCTGCCTCCTGGCGCATCGATGACTATCGGGCCGCGATGCGCGTCCTCTCCTTTGTCGGCCATGCCTATGTATGGGAAGTGCCGGACCAACCGGCCAATACCTTGCCGCCCCAACTGGCTCAACCCTGGCACCAGATCGCCAAACACCTTGGCCGGCCGCCGGTGCTCTCCTACGCCTCCTATGCCCTCGACAATTGGCGGAGACTCGATCCTGCCAAGCCCATTCGGCTCGACAATATTGTCTTGCTACAGAATTTTCTCGGCGGGCTGGACGAAGAATGGTTTGTCGTGGTGCATATCCAGATCGAGCGGGAAGCAGGGCCCGGACTCGCCGGACTCGTGCAGGCAGTGAATGGCGCGGTCGCTGACAAGGAAGAGGAGGTGTTGCTCGGGCTCACATCCCTGGCACGGGCGCAAGAAGCGATGCGCGACACCTTGCTCAGGATGAAAGAACGCTGCGATCCCTATGTGTACTACAACCGCGTGCGGCCCTACATCCATGCCTGGAAGAATAACCCTGCGCTCCCCGACGGCCTGATGTACGACGAAGTCGCGGCGTACGAGGGCCGCCCGCAACAGTTCCGCGGCGAGACCGGCGCCCAGAGCTCCATTGTGCCCTGCCTCGATGCAGGGCTGGGCATCGGCCATTCGCCGGATCCGTTAACCGTCTACTTACAGGAGATGCGCGACTACATGCCTCCGCGCCATCGGACATTCATCCAGGCTCTGGAGGAAACCAAGGACCAGCGGGGCCGACCGATGCTCTCCGGCTATGTCCGCGATCGCACTGTCAGCCGTCCCGACCTCTGGATAGCGTACTGCCGCTGCGTCGATCTGCTCGCGCAGTTCCGCGACATCCACATCGGCTATGCCGACAGCTACATTCACCGGCAACATCAGTCCCACGCAAGCAATCCCACCGCCGTCGGGACAGGCGGAACGCCCTTCATGACCTATCTCCAAAAACATCTTGATGAGACCAGACAGGCGATCGCCGGGTAGCGTCACGCTTCAAGCGGCCACCGTTTTATCGGAATCTTCCGTGTGATACTGGGGCGAGAGTAGACTCAGGATGCTCAAAAAGCCTGTCAGTAAGGCCGCAGGCGAGTCGAAACCGGAGACGTACCCTTGTGCTACGTTGAGGATTTCGATGAGCCGAGAACGAAGCTGGCTAGCTTTTTCAGCATCCTGTCAGCGCAAGGTTACGATCGTCACCCCATCCCCACCTTCCGCACGATCACCAGGTCTGGTGCCTGCGACATAGGGAGAGTCTTTCAAATAGTCTCGCAAGGTGGCTTTCAGCTTCCCTGTGCCGTGGCCATGGATGATACGGAGAAACGGCACGGCCGCCATCGTCGCGCGATCCAGCGCCGCAACCACCTGGTCCAACGCCTCGTCCGCCGCCCTTCCTCGCACATCCACGACCGTCTGTTCATCCAGCCCCAGCCCGCCTCCTGGCTGGAACCGGCGCGGGGCCGATGGTGCTGATGCCGGCTTCGACTGCGCCGTTTGCCCTCGTGCGAGGCCTACGAGATTCGCCACAGTGGCCAGCAGTTCTCCTGCCCCCACCTTCACCCTCACGCGTTTCTTTCCCTGCGTTGTTTCGAGGAGCATGCCGGTCATGCCGAGCCCGCTAATCTCGACCTGATCTCCCACCTTCAAATGCTCAAGCGGGATCGGCGTGCCGGCCGGAGCCAACTCGGCTCTTGTCTGCGCCTCAAGCTCGAACAACCGTTGCTTCGCGGCTTTCGCTTTGATCAGCTTCTGCTCACCCTTGACGGTATCGACTGTGGCCTGCACTTCCGCACGCGCGCGGCTGAACTGCTCACTGAGTTTTCGCTTGAGGCCCCTCTGTGCTTCCTTTTCGGTCTCTTCCAAGTGCGCCAACTGTGCCTTCGCTCGCTGTTCCGCCTGCTCCGCTTCACGTCTGGCCTCGACCGCGCGGGCGAGGTCGTCGGACAACTGCCGCTGCGTCGCTTGCAGATCCTGCAGCATCGTTTCCATGGCCCGCTCATCTTTATGGAGCTTCAGCCGCGCCTCATCCAGCAAGGCCCGGTCCATCCCCAACCGGCCGGCAATCTCCAGCGCAGACGATCCCCCCGGCACCCCCATGAAGAGCCGATAGGTGGGTGAAAGCGTCGCAACGTCGAACTCGACGCTGGCGTTCGCAAAACCCGATACCATGTGGGCCAGGGTCTTCAACGATCCGTAGTGGGTGGTCGCGACGACTTTCATGCCCAGCGTGGCCAGCCGGCAGAGCAAGGCTTCGGCCAGGGCCGCGCCTTCTGTCGGATCGGTCGAAGTGACTGGTTCATCGAGGAGAACCAACCATTGCCGAGGTTCGGACGCTCCGTCGCCGCTGCGCTGACGGTCTGCCTCATCGAGCAACTGAATCATTTGGGTCATGTGTGCGGAAAAGCTGGAAAGGTCGCGAGCCAGATCTTGGGCATCGCCGATATCGGCATAGACATCGGGAAAGAACGCCATCTCGGATTCCGTGTTACAGGGCAGGTGCAATCCGGCACGGACCATCAGGGCAAAGAGCCCGACGATCTTGAGCGTCACGGTCTTCCCGCCCGTATTGGGGCCTGAAATGACGAGCACCTGGATCGATTCATCCAGGAGAATATCGTTGGCGACGACCTCTCCTTTCGACAACACCAGCAGGGGATGCCTGGCCTGCAGCAGCATCACGCGTCCTTCTGCGTTGAGCCCGACAGGCTGCGCCTTCAGTTGGCGGCCGAATGAAGCCCGTGCCGCGATCCCATCCAGCTCGGCCAGCGCCTCAAGCCCTGCCAGCATGAGCTCGGCTTGTGCGGCGACGAGGGCAGACAACTCACGGAGGATGCGCCGCACCTCCCGCTCGATCTCCAGGTCCGCCACTTTAATGGAATTGTTCAGCTCAACCAGCTCACGCGGCTCGATAAACACCGTGGCTCCGCTGGCCGAGACGTCATGCACGATCCCCGGCACCCGCCCCCGCATATCGGTCTTCACCGGGATGACATAACGGCCTTCACGCTGAGCAAAATACTGTTCTTGGAGAATCTCCTCGAAACGGCGCGAATGGAGCATCTGATTGACTTGATCGCGGATCTGCTGTTTGAGCGCATGCGCCTGATGCGTCAAGCGCCGCAACTCCGGCGTCGCCGACTCTTTCATCGAACCGTCCTGGTGGATTGCCGCATCCAGCGCGCTCTTCACCGGGCGCAGTTCCCCTGCCGACTGCAGGGATTGTCCGGCAGCGCTCAACGCAGGAGCATCCTGCTGGTGTCGCAGGATAAACCGGCCGCTCTCTTCCAATAACTCCAGCACAACCGCGCAGTCCCGGAGTTCGAGCAGCTCCAGCGCCGCCCCTTTCTGAGCCCGGGCGAGCGGATCCCGAATATCCGGAAACATCAAGGGCGGCAGACCATCGCCCGCATCCTGCAGCCGCCCCATCTCCGTCGTTTCCTGTTGGCGACGGATGGCATCTTCTAGATCGTTAGCCAATTCGAGCGCACGACAACGCGCCGCCCCCATCGTCGAGCGGGCGTGACCGGCAAGGGACTCGAGCAGTCTCGGCCATTCTAAGACCTTCGTGGTTTGTTCGAAGAGATTCACCGGTACCTCTGGGAGCACGTTTCAGGCTGGAACCGACGAACTCTAACGAACCCAGCGATAGAGACGCAAGGCAGCGGGCAGCAAACCTCGTCGCCGCTCTGCTGAGACCCGGTCCAACTGACAGCGAAACTTCTGTGATCCTGCGCGGAGTTACCGCTTTGGTATGGCTTGACAAGGCCTAGGGTGGTCGATACTATCGCCATCATTGTGGCCGGTGATGGGACCGGCCCATTTTTATTGAGGAACTACTCGTCATGGCTATTCGGATCGGGATCAATGGATTTGGGCGGATCGGACGGAACGTCCTGCGGGCATCACTCGGTGATCCCAGCCTACACATTGTCGCAATTAACGACCTCACAGATGCGAAGACGCTCGCCTACCTCTTAAAGTACGACTCGGTCCACGGGACGTTACAGGGAAGCGTCGAGGCCAAAGACGATCAGATTTTCGTCGACGGCAAGCCTATTAAGGTGCTGGCGATGAAGGACCCCAAAGACCTGCCCTGGAAGGATCTGGAAGTCGACATCGTCATTGAATCGACCGGACGTTTTACCGACCGCGAAGGCGCGGGGAAACACCTCGCTGCCGGAGCCAAACACGTCATTATTTCCGCGCCGGCGAAGGACCCAGATGTCACCATCGTCCTGGGCGTCAACGACGAAGCCTACGACCCAAAGGTGCACCACATCATCTCCAACGCCTCCTGCACGACCAACTGTCTGGCTCCCATGGCCAAAGTACTGTTGGATAATTTCGGCATCAAGCATGGCGTGATGACCACGATCCATTCCTATACCAACGACCAGCAATTGCTCGACCTACCCCACAAAGATTTGCGGCGCGGACGCGCAGCCGGCATGTCGATGATCCCAACCAGCACCGGTGCGGCGAAGGCGCTGCATCTTGTCCTGCCGCAACTCAAAGGCAAGATCGACGGCCTGGCCATCCGCGTCCCCACGCCGAACGTCTCGCTGGTTGATTTGACCGTCGAAACCGAAAAAGACTGCGACCTCGCGGCCGTCAATGCTGCCTTCCGGAAAGCGGCGAACGGCCCGATGAAAGATATCCTGCATTATTCTGAAGACCCCATCGTCTCGATCGACCAGAAGGGCGATCCCCATTCGGCCACACTCGATGCCCCGCTCACGATGGTCATCGACAAGCGGCTGGTCAAGGTGACGGCCTGGTACGACAACGAGTGGGGCTATTCATGCCGGGTGCGAGACCTAATCAAAGTCATCGCGGCAAAAACGACAGGGCGCTAAAGCATCAGGCTGATTGTGTATGAGTCTG
The DNA here is from genome assembly GCA_030684575.1 of Nitrospirota bacterium. Classification (NCBI taxonomy): domain Bacteria; kingdom Pseudomonadati; phylum Nitrospirota; species Nitrospirota bacterium. Next base: position 39,883 of record JAUXVD010000011.1, read on the forward strand.
ACTGGTAGGATCGACCTCACGGAGCCGCTATGAATCTGCGCAAACAAACGATCGACGATGTCGTCCTGCGAGACAAGCGCGTCATCATCCGAGCCGACTTCAATGTCCCGCTGGACGATTCGCACCAAATCACCGACGATACCCGCATCCGCTCGACGCTGCCGACCATCAATCGCGCCATCGACGACGGTGCCAAGGTGATCCTCTGCTCGCACCTGGGTCGGCCGAACGGAAAGTTCGACCCCAAATACAGTCTGGCCCCGGTCGCTAAACGCCTGGGACGGCTCATGGGCAAAGAAATTGTATTCGCACCGGACTGCATCGGCCCGGCAGTGGAAGCGCTGGTTGCCAAGATGAAGTCGGGAGACGTCCTGCTCCTTGAGAACCTCCGATTCCATCAGGGTGAAGAAACAAACGACGATGCCTTTTCGAAAGCACTGGCATCCCTCGGCGACGTCTATATCAACGACGCATTCGGCGCCGCGCACCGGGCCCATGCCTCCACGGTCGGCATCACCAAATATATTCCTGCGTCGGCTGCGGGCTTCCTCCTCAAGAAGGAAATTGAATATCTTGAGGGAGCAGTCGAAAACCCCGTTCGGCCTTTTGTCGCCATACTCGGCGGCGCGAAGGTCTCGGGAAAGATCGGCGTCATCGAAAATCTCGGCAAACGCGTCGACAAAGTCATCATCGGCGGCGGCATGGCCTTTACCTTCCTTAAGGCGAAGGGAATGGAGATCGGCAACTCCCTCGTCGAAAACGACATGTTGGACTTTGCGAAAGGCATCGAGGAACATGCCCTCTCACGCGGCGTGAAGTTCTATCTGCCGGTCGATTGTGTCGTCGCGGCCAGCCGCGAGCTTGGAGCGGAATCGAAAATCGTTCCGGTCCAGGAGATTCCGAAGGGGTGGTACGCCCTCGACATTGGCCCAGCCTCCGTCAAACTCTTCAACGAAGTCGTCCAAAACGCGAAGACCATTTTGTGGAACGGACCGATGGGCGTCTTTGAAATCGATGCCTACGCGCGCGGGACCCTCGCCATGGCTCACACGGTTGCCAATGCCTACGCGCTCACGATCGTCGGCGGCGGCGAAACGGCGCTGGCCGTCCATCGAGCCGGCGAATCGGAGAATATGTCGTTTATCTCGACCGGCGGCGGCGCCGCATTGGAATTGCTCGAAGGCAAACAACTCCCGGGCTTAACCGCCCTCCCGGATCGAGTCGCCTAACCGCTCATCGCAACGCTCACACCCTCTACCAACATCGAGACGCCAGTGCGCAAACCCCTCATCGTCGGCAACTGGAAGATGAACAAGACGGCCTCTGAGGCCGCCGCCTTCATTCGCGACCTCCTGACGCGACTGCCTGCGGCATCCTCCAGCGCTGACGTGGTCCTTGCGCCACCCTTTACCTCCCTCGAATCGGCCCGCAAGGCCTTAGGCCCCTCCTCATGGATTAGCCTCGGCGCGCAAAATGTTCATTGGGAGACGCAGGGAGCCTTTACGGGAGAAATCTCCGCTCCGATGTTGCGCGATCTTGGTTGCCGCTATGTGATCGTAGGCCATTCTGAACGCCGCGCGTTGTTCGGCGAACGAGATGAGATGATTCAGAAGAAAGTCCGGGCGGCGCTCACGCAGGGCCTGTCACCGGTCCTCTGTGTGGGAGAGTCGCTGGCTGAACGAGAGGCAGGCCAAACAGAGTCGGTTGTCACGACTCAGCTCACCGGTAGCCTGGCTGGATTCACCGCGCAGGATCTTGCAACCGTCACCATCGCCTACGAACCGGTCTGGGCCATCGGCACAGGACGAGCGGCCACCACGGAACAAGCCGTGGCCGTACACCGCTCGATCCGCACGTTCGTGGCGGCCAGCTGGGGAGAAGCCACGGCATCGACCATCCGAATCCTGTATGGTGGAAGCGTCACGCCTCACAATATTGCGTCGCTCCTTGCTTCGGATGCGATCGACGGAGCATTAGTCGGCGGGGCTTGTCTCAACCCCGACTCCTTTGCTACAATCGTCGGCATTGCTCAGACACAGCGGGCCTAACGGATCGGAGTGCCATGTATACTTTCCTTATCGTCATTCACGTCATGATCTGCTTTCTGATGATCGGCGCCATCCTCTTACAGTCTGGTAAGGGCGCTGAGATCGGCGCATCGTTCGGAGGCTCCAGTCAGACCGTGTTCGGGAGCCGTGGTCCGGCCAACTTCTTGAGCAAATTCACGGTCGTCGTCGCAGCCATCTTCATGCTCACCTCGTTGAGCCTCGCCATCATGGCAAGAGAACGAACGTTTTCCTCCACGGTAATCGACCTCAAAAAGAAAGAGACCTCTCAGACCGCTCCAGAAACTCCGACGACAACGCCTGCAGCCCCAGCCGCCGAGACTCACGCCCCTGGCGACGCAGCCCCCGCTCATTAATCGGACGCTGAACAAGTCCATTCTCATCGTCCGCAAAGCGTCGTTCGTCTCTCGCCAAAAAGAGCATAGGGCTCATAGCGTGCAATCAGGAATAAAGCGGGATGGCGTTCCCACAGCTATGCGTTCGCATCCCTCCCGAGATACGAACGACGCTTCACGATTCACGGATATCAAGAATGCCGCGTGGAGACGGATGGTGAGAACAGAACCCGTTTCGCGTCTAGCTAGATGCGGGTGAGCCAGGCCTCGCGGGAAGGATCTTCCCCGCGCACGATGGAAAAGAAGGTCTTCTGCAGGGCTTGCGTAATCGGCCCAGGCTTGCCTGTTCCAATCCGGCGATTATCGATTTCCCTCACCGGGGTGAGCTCGGCAGCGGTCCCGGTCACGAATACTTCATCGGCGATATACATGTCATCGCGCGTAAAGCGCTCCTCGGCCACTGGGATCCCCTTCTCGCGCGCCAAGTCGATGACGGAACTTCTGGTGATGCCGTCGAGGATCGAGGTCAGCGGCGTGGTCTTAATCCGCCCTTTCCGCACGATGAAGATGTTCTCCCCCGTTCCTTCGGATACATACCCCTCAGTATCGAGAAGAATGGCTTCATCGTAGCCGTCGGCTTTGGCTTCTCGCTTCGCGAGAATCGAATTCACGTAATAACCAGAAATCTTCCCTCTCGTCATCGAGACGTTGACGTGATGCCGAGTAAACGAGGACACGCGGGCTCGCATCCCGTTGGCCAAGGCGTCGTCGCCGAGATAGGCGCCCCAGGTCCAGGCTGCAATCGCGAGCTTGATTGGATTGTCACCGGGATAGACCCCCATCGCGCCATGCCCGATGTAGACGAGCGGGCGGATGTAGCAGGCATCCAGCTTATTGATCCTGACCGTCTCCACGATGGCCTCTGCAACCTGCTTCCGGTCGAACGGCAACTGCATCATCCCGATATGGGCGGAGTCAAACAGCCGATCCACATGTTCTTGTAACCGGAAAATCGCAGAGCCGGATTTACCCTTGTAACAGCGAATGCCCTCGAACGCAGCCAGCCCATAATGGAGTGAATGGGTCATGACATGGACATTGGCGTCCGCCCAATTGACGAACGACCCGTCCATCCAAATTTTTCCTTGAGTCTCAAGCATAAGTGGCAACCATACAGAGGTGAGTCAGAGTAAATCGAAAACGGAATATAACAGCGGGCCGGAAGGAGCGTCAAGCAACGGCCCAGGCGAGGCTAGGAGAGCGCAATGAAGGATGCCGCTCGCGCTCAGCGTGGCATCTGATGGGCACGAATCTGCTGATTCATGGCAGCGGCGATGTGCTTCGCCGAGACGGGACTGATATGGATGAAATCTACACCGAAATCATATCCATCGACCCAGCGGACTGTAACCAGTTCAATTTCTATGGTCGGGCCATCTTCCGCAAGTGAGAGACGTAACGCCAAACAAAGACCTGGCTTCACCGCATGTTCGCCTTGAATCCGCATGCCAGATTGAGAGAGATTGGTCACCACACCCTTCCCAACGCTATCTCCGCTGAGATAGTAGAGCACACGCCAGATTGGGATGCGCCTATAGGGTCGAAGCACAAATCGAGTGCTCGCCGGGTTGGCAAGACTGGACTTCGGGGTAGCGGCCATAAATGTTGTCTCCAATCCGTGAACTAACTCGACCATAAAAAAACAGCATACCCCAGGGGGCCGGAGCGGGATAGCCCACGAATAGGGTAGCTCGAAGGAGGGGGTCCGACTGATCCTGTCGAGGCGGAATCTCAGGGGAAGGCACGCCTTTACCTTGACAGCCTTCGAACCCCTGTGTTACACAATCATCTTCTGTAACGGAGGCAGGTGTTTATGTACGCAATCATTGAGACAGGCGGCAAGCAATATCGCGTTGAAACTGGATCGTTGGTCCAGGTGGAGTCCCTTCCCGGCGAGATCGGGGGAACGATCAACCTCGACCAGGTTCGACTGGTTCACGGCGAAAAGGGCATGGAAGTCGGACAACCGTTGGTCAAAGGGGCCACCGTCAAAGCCGAAATCATTGCCCAGGATCGCACGCGTTCCATCACCATTTTCAAGAAACAACGGCGCAAGAACTATCGGCGGACCCGTGGCCATCGCCAGGGCTTCACCAAGCTGCGCATTACCGGTATCGAAACAGCCTAACGAGGATCAGTCATGGCAACAAATAAAGGCGGCGGATCAACTAGAAACGGGCGCGACAGCAATCCGCAATATCTCGGGGTCAAAGCCTACGGTGGAGAGACCGTGAAAGCCGGATCGATCCTGATCCGTCAGCGAGGAACGAAGTTCTTCCCCGGCTTCAACGTGGGCCTCGGTAAAGACCATACCCTCTTCGCCCTTATCACGGGGATTGTAAAGTTCGAGCGCGGCCGTGGACGGAAGAAGATCAGTGTCTATTCCGACTCCATACCTGTGATTTCCTAGCGCATCTTTCTCCTTTCTCTCGTCATAACTTCGTTACCCGCGAGGACTCCCGGCATGACTGTACGTGCAACGGGATGCTCCTCGCAGGCAATGGTCTCGCAGCTCTCACACTGAAGAAACGGTGCGCCGATGTTTGTCGATGAAGTCCGTATTCGTATCACAGCCGGCCGAGGCGGCGACGGCTCATGCAGTTTTCGGCGCGAAAAGTTTGTGCCGCGCGGCGGCCCTGACGGCGGCGATGGCGGCAACGGCGGCAACGTCGTGTTCGAAGCGTCGCCTCGCATGACCACGCTCCTCGACCTCCGATACCAAAAACACTACGAAGCGGAAGTCGGTCGCCAGGGAGGCGCCGCCAATTGCTCAGGAAGATGCGGAGAAGATGTGGTGGTACTCCTTCCCGTTGGCACCGTCATCTTCAACGATGAAACCAACGAGGTCATGGCCGACCTGGTCGCCCCCGGACAGCGGTTTGTGGCAGCACATGGGGGCCACGGCGGACGAGGCAACAACCATTTCGCAACCCCGACGAACCGCACGCCCACAGAGTTTGAAACCGGCACTGAAGGCGAAATACGATCCCTCAGACTTGAGCTCAAACTGTTGGCCGACGTCGGACTGGTCGGTTTTCCTAATGCCGGGAAATCGACGCTTATCTCCGTCATCTCGGCAGCACGACCCAAGATTGCCGACTATCCCTTCACCACGCTGGTGCCGAATTTGGGCATCGTGCGCTGGGGAGAAAAGGGCAGCTTCGCCGTCGCAGACATTCCCGGAATCATTGAAGGCGCCCACGAGGGCAAGGGCCTGGGACTCCGATTTCTCCGGCATATCGAACGCACGTCGTTTTTGCTCTATTTGGTCGATGTGTCGGAATGGGCTCCCGAGGCACCGGTCAAGAGCTTCGAAATCATGCGTCAAGAACTGGCCGCCTACGACGAGCCGATCACCGCACGCCCCTTCGCAGTCGTCGCCACAAAAATCGACGTACTCGGAGACGGCACAGGACTGCGTGACTTACAAAAGTATTGCAAGCGCCATCGCTACCCGTGCCTTCCGATCTCTGCCGCCACAAGAGAAGGGCTCACGGAACTCGTCAACTATGTGGGGCAACAGGTTACGCAGCTTCGAGCCACGCCATGCGAGATCAGCTCCTAAAACAGGCCACCCGCATCGTCATCAAAATCGGGAGCAGTCTCATCGCGTCCCGAGAGACTGGGCTGCGCCCGGAACAGATCGATCGGCTTGCAGATGAAATCGCAATACTCCGATCGAGTGGCCGTGAAGTCCTGATTGTCTCCTCCGGCGCGATTGTCTCCGGCATCAAGAAGTTAGGCCTGACGGAATACCCCAAAAGTCTCCCCGTGAAACAGGCAGCCGCTGCGGTCGGCCAGAGCCGGCTCATGTGGGCCTACGAAAAATCGTTTGAACGGCTTGACGTCAAGGTCGCGCAGATCCTCCTGACGCACCACGACCTCGCCGATCGCCGGCGATTTCTCAACGCCCGCCACACCTTGAATGCACTGATCGGGTTCGGGGTCATCCCCATCATCAACGAAAACGATACGGTTGCCGTAGACGAAATCCGCGTGGGAGACAACGATACCCTGGCCGCCGAGGTCGCCCATCTGGTCGACGCGGAACTGCTAATCATCCTGTCCGATATCTCAGGCCTGTTTACCGAGGACCCACGCAAAAACCCGTCCGCCACGCTGATTCCATTGATTCAGGACATTACCAAAGATATTGAACAGCGGGCAGGGGCTTCCAGCTCATTCGAGGGGACCGGGGGCATGGCGACGAAGGTTCGGGCTGCCAAGAAGGTCAGTGAGTATGGTGTGGCCACGTTGATCTTGAATGGGCAAGAGGCTGGCCTCCTTCCTCACGTATTGGCCGGCGGCCCCGGCGGGAGCCTCTTCCTTGCGAAAGAACGTCGCTTCACCAGCCGCAAACATTGGATCGCCTTTACGCTCCGACCGCGGGGAACCTTGACGCTCGACCCAGGAGCCGTTGAAGCGCTGGCCCGGCGAGGCAAGAGCCTCCTGGCTTCCGGTATCGTCAATGCCAGCGGTCCATTCGAAGCGGGCGATGCCGTCAGCTGTCTCGATCAGGACGGCAAAGAATTCGCGAAGGGGCTGGTGAACTTCTCGTCCGATATGATCGTCAAGATCAAAGGGCTCAAAACCACCGAGATTCAGCAACAACTCGGTCCTCAAGAATATGAAGAAGTCATCCATCGGGATAACTTGGTCCTCTTGGACCAACGATAGCGCGTGGGTGGCCTACCATGAAACTCGGTCTCCTCGGCGGCAGTTTCAACCCCGTGCATAACGGTCACTTGGCCATTGCGCGCCAAGCGCGCGAAGCCCTCGGACTCGACCGAGTGCTCTTCATTCCCACGAGTCAACCGCCCCATAAGCCGAGCGGAAGCCTGGCTCCGGCCCAAGACCGTTATGAAATGGTCCGCCTGGCGATGGCTTCTGACCCCACGCTCGCCATCTCGGATATCGAAATCCGTCGACCCGGCAAGTCCTACTCCATCGATACGATTCGCCTGCTGCAGCAAGAATATGGTACACAGACTCAGCTTTTCTTCCTGATCGGGCTCGATGCCTTTCTGGATTTTCCCACCTGGCGAGACCCTCAGACATTGCTGGAACTCTGCCAATTCGTCGTGCTCTCCAGGCCAGGCTTATCGTTTCGGTCACTATCCACGGTCCGCCTGATTCCGCCGATTCCAATCCCTTCTCTGTTAGACCTGGATGCAGGGCGGATTACCAGAATCGAGGCACCGCTAGGGGCGCAAGGCCTGACCTGCCTGAAGCTACCGCCCTGTCCGATCTCTGCATCGGACATTCGTACAAGAATTCGCCAAGGGCTGCCGGTGGTAAATCTGTTGCCGCCCTCCGTAGAATCTTATATACTCCACCATCATCTATACCAAGAGGACCGCGATCGTACCAACAGCTAGATCCACGGCCCTCGCCATTGCCAAGGCCATGTTCGACAAAAAGGCCACCGACGTCCTCGTCCTCCAGGTCGCGCCTCTGACCTCCGTTGCCGACTATCTCGTCATCGGCTCTGCAGATTCGGATCGCCAAGCGAGTGCCATCGCCGATCATATCAACGGCATCCTCACTCTCGCCGGTTCCAGAGCACGCAGCATCGAAGGCGCGAGAAACTCACAATGGGTCCTGATGGATTACGGCGACGTCATTGCCCATATCTTCCGGCAGGACGTCCGGGGGCATTACGCCCTCGAACGGCTATGGGCCGATGCAAAACGCATCCCCGTATCGGACGAACCGCCGGTTGTACAACCGGTTGCCGCCCCGGAACCCGTGAAGAAGCCGAAAAAAGTACCGGCGAAAAAGGCATCGGCAAAGAAAGCCTCGACGAAGAGACCACCAGCGAAAAAAGCACCGGCAAAAAAGGCTCCTGCGAAAAAAAAGGCCTAGATCGATGCTCCGACTGCTTACCACTATCTTCCTCATCTGCGTCGGGATCTTCCTCTACAGCTATTTTCGCGAGTTGAACCCAGGCACGGTCGCAGTCCACACCAGCCCCTCCATCCAATTTGAACTCAGTCCGGTCACACTCGTCGTCTTTTCCATGGCCGTCGGCGCCGTACTCGTCGCCCTGGCTGTCGGCATGCGGCAAACCGCCCACGCCATCGGCAACTGGCGCAGCACGCGACTGTTGCGCCGCAGAGAAAAGATCGATGCGCTCCATCGTGAAGGCACCCATGCCTTCATGTCCAAACGCATCGTCGAAGCGATCGGCCTATTCGAGAAGGCCCTGTCCATGGATCCGAATCGGGTCGATTCGCTCCTCTGGCTAGGTAACATTTATCGCGCCGAGAGCAACTACGCAGAGGCCATCCGCCTGCATCAACGGGCGAATCGCGTCGACGATCGTAACATCGAAATCCTGCTGGAGCTCGCAAAAGACCTGGAAGGCGCCAAGCGTTACGAGGACGCCCTACAGGCCCTGCACAAAATGCTCAGGATCGAACCGGACAATCTCACCGCGCTCATTCGCGAACGCGACCTCTTGATCCGGCTTGAAAAATGGAGCGAAGCACTTGAAATCCAACATCGCCTGCTGAAAGCCAACCTGCCTGAGCCGGAACGCAAAGCCGAGGCCCATCTCCTCACCGGCTGCACCTACGAAGTCGGGCGCCAACTGCTGGAACGTGGCCACCCCGATAAGGCACGGCGCTATTTCCGTGGTGCGATCAAGAAAGACCGGACCTTCCTGCCTGCCTACATCGGCATTGGAGAAATCCTGATTCGGGAAGGCAAAACGAAAGACGCGGTGGAGATCCTCAAGAAGGTCTATGCCAGGACCCGCAACATCATCATTCTGCACCGCCTCGAAGAGCTGTTTCTCGAACAGGGTGAACCCAGCGAAATTATCCGAGTCTATCAGGAAGCCCTCCAGCAGGACCCGAACAATGCGGCCCTCCAGTTTTATTTGGGCAAGCTCTATTACCGGCTCGAAATGGCCGACGAAGCCTTCGACATCCTCTCAACCGTCGAAGGGATACAGGACCAATTGGTCGATTACCATAAGATCATGGCCAATCTCTTTCTGCGCAAGCAACATATGGAGCAGGCAGTCGTCGAGCTCAAGAAAGCGCTGCATTTCAAGAAGCGCGTGGTCGTGCCCTACGTCTGTACCGCCTGCCAACAAGAATCGACCGAATGGTCGGGACGCTGCCACCGCTGCGGCACGTGGAATACGTTCGTGGCACTGCCCTGGCCGAATGCCGGCCAAACGGTCCAAGGCCAAGCCAACAGCCCCTCTCCAGCCTCCCTCGTGCCCTATCAAGGCATTGCTTCTCCCTACGAAACCGTGTAGGTTTTCAGCCAGTCTGGCTATGTGATGCAGGCCCAGACCATCACGCATCGCAGTCAATTCAATCTCATCAGATAATGGAGTGTCCCATGGTCGACTATCAGGATTTCGCAGCTAAAGCCTTGCGCGACGAGACGCTGACCAGAAATGAATGTCAGGCCGTGCTCGATAGTCCCGATGAGCGATTGCTGGAACTCCTCCAAGCCGCCTTTACCGTCCGATCACGTTATTTCGGCAAGACCGTCCGTCTCCAGATGTTGCAGAACGCCAAGAGTGGGGCCTGCATGGAAGACTGTCACTACTGTTCTCAATCTGCGATCTCCACCGCCCCGATCGAGCGCTATAACCTCTTGCCGCAAAAAGAGATGATCGACGGTGCCAGGCAGGCTGCCGCCTCGAAAGCCCAACGTTATTGCATCGTCATCAGCGGTCGGAGTCCGTTGGACCGGGAGATCGACGAAATCGCGGGAGCCGTCCGCGCGATCAAGCAGGAGATTCCAATTCAAATTTGCTGCTCACTCGGCCTTATGAGCGAACCACAGGCCAAACGTCTGAAGGCGGCGGGCGTCGATCGGGTGAACCACAATTTGAATACAGGCGAAGCCTTTCACGCGTCCATCTGCACCACGCATACCTTCCAGGACCGGCTCAACACCATCCAGAACGCGCGGGCAGCAGGACTGGAAATCTGTTCAGGCGGGATCGTCGGAATGGGAGAAAAGGACGAAGACCTCATCGACCTGGCCATGGCCCTGATCGACGTCAAGCCGGACTCCATTCCGCTCAACACACTCCATCCGGCTACGGGCACGCCGCTGGAGAACTGTGACAACCTGACCCCTCAACGCTGTTTAAAAGTGCTCTGCCTCTTCCGGTTCCTGCACCCACGCACAGAACTCCGCGTAGCAGGCGGCCGTGAACATAACCTCCGCAGCCTCCAGCCCTTGGCCCTCTACCCGGCCGACTCCATCTTCGTGAACAACTATCTCACGACGCCAGGCTCTCCTGCCCCCGAAGTCTGGGGCATGATCGAAGACCTCGGATTCAAGATCGAAGTGGACCACCAGCAGCCGGTCGGTAACTAGCTCACGCTCTAGCTTTTCCCTATTCCTCCCTCAGCCCGTCCACGAGAGGCTGCCTTGCGGCCCAGCGCGCAGGCCAATAGCCTGCTACCAGGGCCGCAGTAAGAGCGAGGGCGACTGCTTGTAGAATCAGTCCACCTGGGATCGTCATCTGAATCGTCCAACCAAATGACTGTTTATTGATCACCTGGATGAGCAGCGTCGCAAGCAACAGGCCTCCGACGACACCCAGCGCCGCCCCGATCAATCCAAGATAGGTCGCTTCCCATAAGACCAATTGCTCTACCTGCTTCGGACTGGCGCCGATCGCCCGCAGTGTGGCGAATTCACGACGACGCTCCAGCACCGCCGTCACCAGAGTATTGATGATGCCCAACATTGCCACCAACACGGCAATGGTTTCGAGAACATAGGTGAGCACGAAGGTGCGGTCGAAGATATCGAGAATCTCCTTCCTCAACTCGTGGTTTCGAATCACAGACGGTGGAACCGTCACGCCATCCATCCCCGAAATATTTGTGAGAATCGACTGCCGCACGCGCTCACGATCGACCCCCGCAGCGAGGTAAATTGGAAATACCGTCACACGCCCATCGTCCCATCGTTGCTGATACCAGTCCCGATCCATCACCATCTTTCCACCGTCGGTCGCGTAATCGTAGAAGATCCCCTCGACGGGCACATTCACTGGTCCTGCCTGCGTCGTGACTAAAATCCTGCTCCCCTCGCGAAGACCGAGTCGATTCGCCAACACTTCCGACAGGAGCACGCCACCGGTCTCGGCGGCTCGCTGCAAGGCCACAGTTGAATCTCCTTGGACCATCAGATATCGGCTGCGCTGTGCATGGAGCCTGAGATCTCGTGAGACCAACGAAACCGGACGGCCTTCTACCTCCACATGCACCTCCCGATAGGTATCGACAGCGGCAATGCCGTCAATCGCCGCCAGGGTTGCACGCCAGGCCCCCGGGAGAGCCCGTGACGCCTGGCCAGACTGCTTCCCATGGGGCCAGGATTGTGGGGCCACGATGAGATCGGCGATGACGGTCTCGTTCACCCAGACCTCGACGGTGTCGCGAAAACTGCGCACCATCACGGCCACACCGATCATGATCGATAGTCCCACCATCAACGCCGACACAGTCACAGCATTCCTGCCAGGATGGCGCGCAGCCTGATCTGCCGCGATATGCCGCAGGCTCCCCCCGAGCGCCATGGCCTTACTCTCTTGGCGAGCGCGCCGCATGCCCAAGGCCTTGATACAGAGTGGCGCAAGACAGGAGAGAGCTCCCAAGAGACAGATCGTCGAGACATATCCGAAGAGGGGCAGACCTCCGACCGGACCCATCAGTGAGCAGAGGCCTCCCAGCAACAACAATGCGAGGCCGATCCACCCGAACAGGCCTGCCCGCAGTTGATGTGCAGATTCATAGTCTCCAGGCGCCAAGGCACGAACCGTCACGGTTCTACCTGCTTCCACACTGGGAGCCAAGGCCCCTATCATCGAGACCACGGTTCCGAGCAGCACCCCCTTCGCCACGGCCACGAACGTCAACATGTCCATCCACATAATCGACCCGTCGGATGCAACCGGCGCATAGAGGTCTGAGATGGTCCGGCTCACGAGCGACACCAACCCTCTGGCTAACCAAACCCCGCCAAGACCTCCCACGAGCCCGCCAAGGAGACCGAGGATCCCTGCCTCCACGAGGAAGAGGCCGACGACCCGTCGCTCCGTCATTCCCAATGCGCGATAGATACCGATCTCACGCCGTCGTTGCGCCACAGCAAAGGCCATCGTGTTGTAGATCAAGAACATCCCGACGAGCAGACCAACCCAGCTCAAGACCGTCAGATTGAGTTGGAAGGCCCGCACCATATTTTCGAGCTGCTTCGTCCGTTGAGCCGGCCGTTGCACAACCATATGGGGCGGGAGCACCGTCCGGACAGAGGCTATGACGTCGTCGAGCGACTGACCGGCCTGCGTCACCAACTCGATCCGGTCCAATCGTCCGATCGCTTGGAACAACCGCTGCGCCGAAGCAATATCCATGATCGCCAACCGATCCCAGAGGGAGGAACGCCCCGCCTCGTCGTGAATAAGCCCTACGACCCGCAGCCGCACAAGACGTCCCCCCGCCGTCACCTCAAGGGTGCTACCGACTCCAAGGCTCCACTCAGCCGCAACCTGACGGCCAAGATACAACGCGTCCGGAGCCAGGAGTGTATCCAGCGCCACCTCAGTGTCAGCCTGCGAGAGCTGGAATCCACGCGTCCCGACCTCCGCAAGAAGATCCAGACCCAAAACCTTCAGCACCTGCCCATGCTGTGCTCCCTGAGCAACCACGACCGTTTCGTCAATGACTGGAGCGGCGCTTGCCACCCCCTCGGCCATGCGGACAGCCGAGATGACGGATTCATCCAGACCGAGATCACTGCCCACAATTTCCAAAGTGGAGGGACCGGCCACCGTCGTGACGGCCTGCTCAAACGACCGCAACACTTGAACGTTCGCCGTCCCGATGGCCACGGAAGCCAACACGCCCAGGGCGACTCCGGCGACGCTGAGCAAGGTCCGAAATGGCTGCTGGAGGCCATGGGAGCGGATCAGAGCGATATTAAGCATAAGTGGTATAGTTCTCTAAGCCCCTGCCTCAGGAGACAACGAATGAACCATGGCCGATGAGGGTACGGAGAAGGATGTCATCCTTCAAGCCAAGACGGAAGCCCTGCACAAATGAGTGGTTTCGTTTACAGAAATATAGACCTTTGCTAGACTTCTACGAGTTGACGATGAGAGGTTCTTGATGGGCGCGAAAACTGCTTTGAGCCGAAAAATCCAGCCGATAGAAGAAGAGATCGATGCCGATCTCCTGACGCCCCGGCAGCGTGACATCCTTCGCCTGGTGTCGATCGGGCATACGAACCGTGAAATTGCGGAAATGCTCGAGATCAGCGTCCGCACCGTGGAAGTGCACCGATTCAACTTGATGCGGCGGTTGAACGTCAGAAATGTGGCTCAGCTACTCCGGCGGGCTCTGCAGCTCGGACTCCTAGCCAGAACGTTCGGCGCGAAGTAGTCCTACAATTCCTTCAGCTTCCCTCTGCAATCCTCCAACTTCGTATAGCCCTTCTTGCCACACTGTGCTGCCAGCTCCCGTTCCAATCGACCAAACACCTCGACCCCTTCCTCAACCAAAATCGTCCCGATCTGCACAGCTGACGCGCCGCAGAGGATATGTTCGAAGGCATCCACGCCATTGACCACGCCGCCGGTCCCGATGATCGAGATGCGGCCTTCGAAGATCTTCCAAAACGCCCGCACGTTGGCCAGCGCAACCGGCTTGATGATCGTTCCACCCAGTCCGCCAAAGCCGCCCTTCGGCTTGATGACGACCTCTTCGCGGTCCGGGTCCACGACCAACCCGTTGCCGACAGAATTAATCAGATTGAGAAAATCGACTCCGCAACGGCCGATCACCTCGCCCATCGCTTTATGATGGGCCGGATCGAAGTAGGGCGGCAGCTTCACACCCATCGGAACCGTAATGACGTTGCGAACGCGCTTCAGCAATCGCTCTGAGGCTTCGGCGTCATAGCCGATCTGAGGTTTGCCCGGGATGTTGGGGCAGGAAAGATTGACTTCGATCAAGTCCGGCTTGGCTGCATTGATGACCGCTGCGATCGTCGGGAAATCGTCTTCGCAAAGGCCTGCCACACTGGCAATCACCGGCTTGCCGATGGCCTTCAACTCTGGAATGAGCGCGGCATAGGCCTTGTACCCGAGATTCGGCAAGCCCATGGAGTTAATGGACCCGCCGGGAAATCCATAGTACCGGGGCGACGGATTTCCTTCACGAGGCTCAACCGTCATCGACTTGGTGACGATGGCGCCGGCACGAGACCGGCCAAGGGCCAACAGTTCTTCACGCGTCACACAGAGCGCCCCCGAGGCGTTCATGAAACAACTGGGAAATCGTACGCCGGCAATGGTGGTCGAAAGATCCATTAGGCTCCTACCGAGACAGGCTCGTGCGACGTTTTCGTCACGAGCTGCCCATCCTTCATAGCCCAGACATAATCAGCGGCCTCCGCAGCCGCGTGACTGTGGGTGACTAACAAAATGGTTTGACGAACATGTCCAACGAGCGATCGAAGGAGCGCGATGATCTCGGCTCCATGCTGGGAATCCAGATTCCCGGTCGGCTCGTCGGCGAGAATGATCTGAGGCCGATGTACGATCGCTCGTGCAATCGCCACACGCTGCTGCTCCCCACCGGAAAGTTCGCTGGGGCGATGGTGCCGCCGTGCGGTCATCGAAACCAACTCGAGCACCTCCTCGACCCGCGATTGAACCGATGCCCCTCGCTCTCCCCTGAGCAACAAGGGAAACGCGACATTCTCCATGGCCGTAAGCCCGGGAATCAAATGGAACGCTTGAAAGATAATCCCGACGGTTTCCCGCCTGACTCTCGTCCAATCGTCGCTGGTAAATCGACTGGTCGATCGCCCTGCGAGAAGGATACCCCCAGAGGTCGGTACATCCAATCCGGCTACCAGATTGAGCAATGTACTCTTCCCACAGCCGCTGGGACCAATAAATGCGCAGAAATCGCCCGTCGCCACCTCGACCGTGACCCGATCGAGCCCGGTGATGGTATCTCCACCGCGTTCATACATTTTCGATACCTGCTCGAGCCTCACCACAGCGATCGACGCCTCCAGCTCCACCCGCACGGCCTACTGCCTTCGTATATCACAACCATTTACAGAGCAACAACCTTGACAGGCCTGGCACATTCTCCTAGAAGAGAGGCCTATACCGGCTGATTGGAGCGCTTCCCCTGCGATGGTACGTAAAGACATACAGGATCGGCTCTTCGGATGGTGCCGTCAGGCTCTCCGGTTTGTGCTGCCGGTAGAATGCCTGGCCTGTGGCCATCCACTCAGCATCGATCCGGTACCCTTCTTCTGTACATCCTGCTGGCAAACGATCCACCCGCTCCGACAACCAGCTTGTGCCCGCTGCGATCAGCCGTTTGTCTCAGAAGCGGCCAGGACCTATACGCCCAACCATCAATGCCAAAACTGCCAGAAACGGCCGCCCGACTTTCAACGGGCCTGGACCCTCTTCCCCTATCTCCCGCCACTGCGGGAAGCCATCTGTTCGTTCAAATATCGAGGCAGACATACCCTGGTCAAACCGCTCGCACGTCTCATGATCAACGCCCTGCCTCGTGAACTCGACGTCGACATGATCATCCCTGTGCCCTTGCACCCAGCCCGCTTACGAGGGCGCGAGTATAACCAATCCCTGCTGTTGGCCGATCAACTCGCCCGACACATGGCCCGCCCGGTATCGAGCACCAACCTCATCAGGATTACCTCCACCGATCCGCAAACCACGTTACCGCGACAGGCACGGCTGAACAATCTCCGGAAAGCCTTTGACGTCCGTCGGCCGCAAGACCTCAGGGAAAAGCGCATCCTCCTTGTGGATGACGTCTTTACCACCGGCACCACGCTGAACGAATGTGCGAAAGCGCTACGACAAGCCGGCAGCGGGCCAGTATTCGCGCTGACCCTGGCCAGAACGGTCGATGCGGCGCTGGTGCCGGATCGACTCTGGGCCGAGCAGGGGATACCGGCACACACACATATAGGACTATGATCCATGCCGCTCTATGAATATCGATGTCTCGACTGTCACAAGCGCAGCACGGCCCTGGTCTTGAGCCTGACCAATCACGCGCCGGCAACCTGTTCCCATTGTCTGAGCCCTCGAGTGGAACGAATGCTGTCTCGGTTTGCCTCCCCGAAATCCGAAGCGGCGCGCCTGGAAGCCCTGGCTGAGCCAGACAATCTTGCCGGGCTCGATAAAAACGACCCCCAGAGCATGGCTCGATTCATGAAGAAGATGGGCGACGAAATGGGTGAGGACCTCGGAAGCGAACTCACAGAGGCGGCAGAGCAGGAAGGAGCCGGCCCTCTCGAATTGGAGGGCACTGACAGTCTGTGACATACATTGTCATGTATTTTCGCTTGACAGATCGCCCCATATTTCCTACCCTGGCAACAGTATCCAAAGCCTCGTGAGGCATATGCATCTCTATCGAGCCAGGTTTCCCAATGGCCAAAGAGCCCAAGAGCGAGCTGATGACGGCGGAGGAGACCTGTCAATACCTCAAGATCACCCCGCGGACGCTCTATCGATATCTACGGAGTCGCCAAATACCCGCCTTCAAGCTTGGGAAAGAATGGCGCTTCGTACGTTCGGATCTGGAGCAATGGATTCGCGATCGAACCAGGACGCCACAAGCCTCGTAAGGAATAGGACTCATTGATGTTTGCCGGCTCATATTCATGCAAAGTCGATGAGAAGGGACGATTTATCGTCCCCTCGCCGATCCGTGAACAGGTCGAATCCGATGGACAAGCTGTCGTCTTCATCAAGGGCCCTGAAGAGTCGACGTTCCTCTACTCCATGAAGGAATGGGAAAAGGTTCTTGAACGGACAAAGGCCTCGCTGGATGAAGAACAGAGCCGGTTGTTCATGCACCACATCGTGTCGGAATCCGGCACATCGGAACTCGACAAAGCCGGACGGATTTTGATTCCTGGCCGCCTCAGAAAACTTATTCCGTTGGATGAGGACCAGGAAATCGTGCTGGTCGGCATGTACCATCGTATGGAAATCTGGAATCCGAGCGACTGGCGTCGTTTTATCGCCAGATCGGAAGAACGATACGAGCAGAACATGTCCAAGATCGTCAATCTCCTGTAAACTGGGCCATGCCCACATTCCGCCGCCAGGCCCAACGTGCATCCGCTCCTCGTACCGTTCGCACCACGTCCTATCGGAACCCCGATAAGAAGATCCCAGTGCCACGAACCTTTTCAAAGACGGCTCCCAGCGCTCCCATGCCTGCACCTCCGTCACCGCAACCAACGACGAGCCATAATGCGATCATGCTCACACTCCCTGTGCCTCCCAGCATCAATCATCAATATGCCACGGTAAACGGCCGACGATTGCTCTCCTCAGTCGGTCGCGCCTACAAGGCCCAAGTCGGGCAACTCGTCTGGCTGAAGTTGGCGCAGTCTGCAGATCGAGCCTCCTTGCTCTCACGATTCCAGTCTGAGTGGCTCGCCCTATCCATCCGGTTCTATTTCACCTCAGCCTTGCGTCGAGACGTCGATGGTGGACTCAAGATTGCGCAGGATGCTCTCTGTGAGGGACTCGGGATCAACGACAATCGCATCGTTGAAACGCACCTCTATAAACACATCGATAGAGACAACCCTCGCATCGAAGTATCCCTGGCCCCTGCCTGCAACTCCTAGCACCATTCGATCCTTCCAGACCCACAGAACTCCTCGTTTTCACAAGAAAATACGACCCCCACTCTGCCTCCCTGAATTCAAGATTCATGCATGGCGAACCGATAAAGAGCTGTTGGATTTTGTCCAATACCTCTCTTTCATGGATAGATACGGCATGCGCAAGCAGATTCCTCTTCGTCAACTTCGGGTTGGAATGTATGTGGCAGGTATCGACTGTTCCTGGTTCCGGAGCCCATTCCTGACACACCGGTTTCTGGTTCAAACGGTCGAACAGATCGAGCGCTTGCGGCGATCCAAGATCCAGTCCGTGGACATCGACACCTCAAAAGGGCTCGACGTCACGTCCCTACCGATTGAGGAAGCAACCCTTCACACGATTGGCCTGCTGACCTCCACCCAAGCACCCCCAAGCCACGACACACCCCGCTCAGTGAGTTCACTGAACCAGGAACTGACGATGGCTCGAGAGGCGCACCAGAAACTGGCTCAATCGGTTAAAACCGTCTTCGACGACATCAGCAAAGCAGGCACCGCAAACCCAGGACTGATCAACGACGCGATTCAGGAAATCACCATCGTCGCACGGACCCTCAGCACCCACGCTGCATTTATGGCGATGAGCCAGGGGCGACAGCTCGATGCCTCTTTCAACAACCATAGTCTCGCCGTCTGCACCCTGTCGATGATACTCGGCCAATCACTGGGCTATGACCTGATGCAACTCCACGAGTTGGCGACCGGCGCACTCATCCATGACATCGGTCTGTTACAACTTCCCCGACACCTATTCCAAACCTCTGCGCCCCTTTCCGGTGAGGACCTCGCAACCTTTCGTCATCATCCAAGACTCGGCGCCATTGCCATCGAGGCACAACGCGGGTTTTCCCAGACCGTTCGCCAAATAGCGGCCGAACACCATGTCGCCCCGGATGGGCACGGCTATCCCTCCGAAGCTTCGGCTGGCTCCACGGCAGAAGCGAGTCGCATCGTGATGATTACAGATCGATACGATGAACTACTGACCGGATTCGGAGGCCTCCGACCGCTGCCGTCCCACGCAGCAGTTCAACAGCTATTCCAAGAAGGAGAATTCGGACGCCTCGACCTGAGGCTTGTATCCGTCTTCATCAAGTTAGTTGGCATCTACCCCGTCTACAGTTTTGTGGAACTCAATACGAAAGAACAGGGAATGATCACCACCGTTAATCCTGCCAGGCTCCATCAACCGATCGTCGCGTTAACCTACGACCAGACGGGCAGCCCCTACCGAAGTCCGATCACGGTTGACCTCTCCAGTCAGGAGCAGTTCCCTCTACGCTCTATTACACGTGTGGTGACATCAGAGTCGAGCGAGACAAGTCGCGCGGCCTAGTGCTGCAGGGCAGGAATCACCGGACTCCAAGCCCCTGCATGACTATTCATACCGAAGCGCTTCGATGGGGTTGAGACGAGCAGCCTTATTCGCAGGGTACAGGCCGAAGAAAAGACCGACCACGAGTGAAAAGAAGAACGAAATCACGATGACGTTACCCGAGATAATGGTTGGCCAGCCGGCGATCAGCGTCGTCAACTTCGCCCCGGCAACCCCGAGTACGATGCCCAACACCCCGCCGACCAGGCTCAACGTCATGGCCTCGATCAGGAACTGCATCACGATGTGATACCGTTTGGCGCCAACCGCCATACGGACCCCGATCTCTCTCGTTCGTTCCGTCACGGATACGAGCAAAATATTCATGATGCCGATCCCCCCGACCAAGAGAGACACGGAGGCAATCGCGAAGAGCATCATCGTCAAGGTCTCACTGGTCCCTTCCTGCACCTTTCCGATATCGACCTGCGTCCTGATCGTGAAATCGTCGAGTTGCTCCGCCTGAAGGCGATGCCGCGCGCGCAAGACCTCTCGAATTTGCGCAGCTGCCATCGGCAAATCATCGACTTGATCGGTCGAGCCGAACATCGCCGCGACAGACCCGATAAACGACGTGCCGAACACCTTACGCTCCGCCGTGCTGAAGGGGATGAAAATCACATCGTCTTGGTCGGAGCCTTGCGATGATTGGCCTTTGGGCGCAAGCACGCCGATGACACGAAACGGGACGTTCTTGATGCGGATCATCGCACCCACCGGCTCTTCGCCTGGGTCAAACAGATTCTCCACAATCGTTTGGCCAACGAGCGCAACGCGGGCGGCACTATCTAAATCCGTCTGGGTAAAGGGGCCGCCGCTCGTAAAGGACCAGTCTCGAATGGTGAGATAGCTGGGAGAGACGCCGTTAATCGTTCCGTTCCAGTTTCGGTTTCCGTACACGATTTGCATGACATCCCGCCTGGACCATCCGGTATCGACCAGCAGCGGGATGCGTTTTTTCAGCTCCAGGGCGTCGGACACGGTAAGCGTGATGGCGCTCCCCTGGCCTCCCCGGACTCCACTCGCAGAGGTGACCCCGGGGAAAATGATAATCACATTCGTCCCCATCGTCGCGATTTGCGCCTGCACGGCCCGCTTGGCTCCCTCACCGATGCTCACCATCGCAATGACCGCCGCCACGCCGATGACAATCCCCAGCATCGTGAGACCGGCACGCATCCGATTTCGGCCCAGGATGCGCAAGGCCGTCATGATCGTGAGCCACACAAATACCGCCATCTAGCCCCCCACCGAGCTGGATATTGGACCGGCCTTCGTTTTACGGTCGCTCAAGATTTGCCCGTCTTTGATCACGATCTCGCGCGCAGCATAGGCGGCGACATCCACTTCATGCGTCACTAGGATAATCGTAATCCCCTCATCCCGGTTGAGTGTTTCCAGGATTCGCATAATCTCCTGACTCGACTGGGTATCGAGATTACCCGTCGGCTCATCGGCCAGAAGCAATGAAGGCGACGTGACCAACGCCCGGGCAATAGCCACACGCTGCTGCTGTCCTCCCGACAACTGCGTCGGGTAATGGTCTTCCCTGCCATGCAGCCCTACCCGTGCCAATGCCTCCGCCGCCTTCGCCCGTTGCTCCTTGAGCGAGAGCCCTCGATAGAACAACGGAAGCTGCGCGTTTTCGAGCGCGCTGGTTCGAGGAATGAGGTTGAAGCTCTGAAAAACGAACCCAATCTGTTGATTGCGAATTCCGGCCAGTTGATCAGCCGTAAGCTGGCCGACCTCGATCCCGTTCAGCCGATAGCACCCCTTCGTGGGTTGGTCGAGGCAACCCAGCATGTTCATCAAGGTCGACTTACCGGAGCCGGACGACCCCATGATGGCCACGAACTCCCCCTGCTCAATCGTGAGGCTCAGACCGCGCAAGGCCTGGACATCCACGTCGCCGACTCGATAGATCTTCCACACATCGTCGCATTCGATCAGCGAGGCCATCAGCGTTTCCCGTGGAGCGTGAAACGTGAAACGGGCGAGAAAAACAAAATATTCATCACGAAGGATGCGGCTGGAAGTGCGAGTTCCTGTAACGAACGACGCTTCACGAGATACGCTTCACGCATCTTACATCCCTCTGGTACGAGAGGAGCCCTTCTGTCCGCCGCTCCCGAATCCAGGAGGTAAATCGCTACCACCCTTTTCGCCTTTAGACCGCTCGATCCCGACAATGACCTGCGTGCTTTCAGCCAACACCTCCGACATGATCTCCGTGGCCACCCCGTCAGAAATACCGGTCTGCACGACAATGGATTCGAGCTCCCCCGCAGGCCCCTGCGTCCACACCTTGCGAGTCGGCGGCATCCCCCCTCTGCCGGCTCCGACTGAGAACTCTGCGCCTTTCGCCTTCGCAGGCTTACCCCCCTGCCCTGGACGATCTGCCTGGCCCACAGTCGGAGGGGTGAATCTCAACGCGGCATTAGGCACTTTGAGCACAGAGTCTCTTTGTGCGACCACGATGGAGACATTCGCAGTCATCCCCGGTTTCAGACGGAGATCTTGATTGTCCACCGCCACGACCACGTTGTAGGTCACGACATTCTGCACATTGATCGGGGCAAGGCGAACCTGACGAATCGTGCCGGAAAATTGATACCCCGGATAGGCATCGACCGTGAAAGTCGCCTCTTTCCCTTCGGCAATCCCTCCGATATCCGACTCGCTGACGTTGGTATCGACTTGCATCTTCGTGAGGTCCAGCGCGATTAAGAACAGATTGGGTGTAGCAAAACTCGCCGCAATCGTTTGACCGACTTCCACATTTCTGGCCACCACGATCCCGTTTACCGGCGACCGGATCACGGTATATTTCAATTCCAACTCAGCTGAATTCAGCACCGCCTCAGCCTGTTTTACTTGCGCCCCTGCCACATTGACCTGCGCTTCAGCCCCCTGGAAATTTGTTGCCGCAACGTCGACGTCGTTCTCAGAGACGAACTGTTGTGCCACCAAAGATTTCACCCGATCGAGTTCTCGCTTGCGTTGCGCCAAATCGGTCTTAGCTCTTGCGACATTCGCTTTCGACATCTCAAGATTGCTAGAGGCCTGATCGCGACGGGCTCTGAAGGGCTCCGGATCGATCAGTGCGACGATGTCGCCCGCTTTGACCACCGAATTGAAGTCGGCATGCAGGCTCTTGATCATGCCGGAGACCTGCGTCCCGACCTGAACAGAGACGACCGGATTGATCGTTCCCGTTGCGGTTACCAGGGAAATCACCGGTCCTCGCTCAACCATGGCGGTCCGGTAGCGAACCGGGACTTTGCGCTCCCCGTTGAAGAAGACATACCCTCCGATGACTAAGCCGATAGCCAGAACCCCAATAATCAGTACAGCACGACGCATCGACTTCTTCTCCAATTCCCTCACCTATGTAGATGGCATTGTATCAACAAGACGAGGGGGAATCACCTGCCAGAACGGTCCCTCTCCGTGCAGAAAAAGAAACAGGCCGTCCACCAATGAGGCGGACGGCCTGGCAATTTGAGTCGCAAGGACTCCGATTAAGGACTGACGCTGATGCGATCCTTGATCATATCGAACGTTTCCTTGGGCATGACGTTTTTCGCGACTAACTCACCCTTCACCCGATACGGACGATTCGTCACAATCCTGTCCGCCACATCTTTGGAGAGACCAAGTACAAGCACCATGTCGCCGACAGATGCCTTATTGACGTTCATGGAAGAAGCCATGGCCTGCGGCGCGTTCACCGCCGGGGGAACAGGGGAGGCTACGGAAGGGGCGCTCGGGGACGGCACGGCATGCGAGAGGCCTCCCGCCACAGAACGGGACTGATCTTTGAGCTCTTTCTGATAGCGGGCCACCAGAGCCTTGAGCGTATCGTTGTGCCGCTTCACATCCTCGTATTCATGACGCACCGCCTTGTTCTGCAAGGCCAGTTGCTTCGCGCGATCTTCAAGTTCTTTGGTCCGGCCCTCGACACTTCCACGCTCCTTGTCACGGCCATGCTGAATTCGCTCAAGCTCATCATGCGCAACCTGCGCTTCGTTCCCGAACTTCACATTGAGATCCTTGAGCGTCTTGACCTGCTGTTCCAACGCATTCTTCTGCGACCTAGTCCGCTCCAACTCCGACTTCGCCGTATCAACATCGACCATCGCCTCTTCATATTTCTTTTGACTGACACAGCCGACCATTGCGACTGCGCCGACCATCACCACCACCGTCATCCATCCTGACTTCATACGAACCTCCCCTTCCACTGAGCATGGTATCGATAACAGATGTCGGCCAGCGCGCCTTATCCCTCAGACCTGTGGCATATGCAGCGCGCGATGCCTCAACTACGTACAATGTCTGTGTATGCCAAGCCTCTCACTTTGTCAACAGATTAACGGATCCACCGTCACGGCACCTCATCGAGAACCATCTGCGACGATTCATCGACCTGCTTGACGGACCGGCGCCACTTTGTGAATATGCCTAAGGTTCACCGTCAATCCCGTAACCTGTCTCAGAAAGACGATTCATGAACGAATGGGGTCCTGGGCTCGCGACGATTTTGGGTATCGTGGAAGGGCTGACTGAGTTTCTACCCGTCTCTTCGACCGGCCACTTAATTCTTGTCGGCCATGTCCTTGGCTTTGAGGGAGATCTCGCGTCCAGCGCCGAGATCTCGATCCAACTTGGCGCCATCCTGGCCGTCATCGCCTACGAACGACACAAACTCGCCTCCATGGTCGGACAGGCCGGCCGGGAGCAACAAGATGCCGCCGCCATGATCCGAACGCGTGGTACAACTCCGTGGACAACCGTACTGAAGAAATCCTGGGAGGTTCACCGGAATCTCTGGTTTCTGCTTGGACTCGGCCTCGCCTTCTTACCGGCAGCCGCCATCGGCTTCCTGACCCATAGCTGGATCAAGAGCCATCTCTTTACCCCTCAAACCGTGGCGGCCTCCTCCATCGTTGGAGGGCTGATCATTCTCGCCGTCGAAGCGCGCCGCAGCCACATACGGGTTCAACAGCTCGAACAGGTCGATCTGCCGTCGGCATTCTGGATCGGTGTGGCGCAGTGCGCCTCATTGCTCCCTGGCATGTCCCGATCGGGATCCACGATCATTGGAGGACTCTTGGTGGGACTGGACCGGAAAGTCGCCACGGAATATTCGTTCTTTCTCGCGCTTCCGACCCTGATCGCCGCAACCTGCTATCAAATGTGGAAATCGCGGGACATCTTCCGGCAGGAAGACTATCTGGCACTCGGGGTCGGGATGTTCGTGTCGTTCATCGTCGCCTGGGTTGTGATCGCAGCCTTCCTCACCTTCGTGAAGCGCCATACCCTCCGACCGTTTGCCTACTACCGTATTTTGATGGGCATTGCCGTCTTCTACATCTTCGGGTTCTAGCCGGCTGCTGAAAAAGTCCGCCAGCTTCGTTCTCGGCTTATCGAAATCCTCAACGTACCCCTGAGGGTACGCTTCCGGTTTCGACTCGCCTGCGGCCTTGCTGGACGGACTTTTTGAGCAGCCTACCCGCCACAATGCGCAGACGATCGAACGACCATTCCATTTAATGTGATTTTCCCGAAAAGCGTCTGTCTAGGAAGCAGGAGGGAGCTGTTGTGGCAACAACGGCGCGTCTTGCTTCTCGAAAGCAAAGTGGATGATCAAGAAGACGACTCCCACGCTGATCGCCGAATCGGCGACATTGAACGCCGGCCAATGGTAGGAGCCCACATAGACATCGAGAAAATCGATCACCTCGCCATACCGTAATCGGTCGATCAGGTTCCCGATTGCCCCGCCAAGAATCCCGGCAATACTCAGCTGCCCCATCCAATCCTTCTCCGGCAACCGGTAGAGGATCGTTCCCAGGAGGCCCAGTGCGAAGAGCGACGTGACCCCGAAAAAAACCATACGAAACGCATTGCTACTGCCGGCCAGTAACCCGAACGCCGCACCGGGATTGCGAATATAGGTCAGGCTGAAAAAGTCAGGAACGATCGGAATGGATTCATGCAGCCGCATCGACTCGACGATGGAAAGCTTCGTCGCCTGATCGGTCACGATAATTGTGCCGGCGAGCAAGGCCAGGAGGAGATAACGAAGGGGCCGCGACATTACTGTACCGCCTCCACACAACGTTCACACAGGGTTGGGTGGCTCAGGTCTTTACCCACCGCATCGCGATAATTCCAGCACCGTTCGCATTTTCCGAAAGAGGACTTCGTCGCGGTAATCGCCAGCGAGCCTTTGGCCTCCCCGCCGGAGATCAATTTGACCTGCGAGACAATGAAGACCGTGGTCAAATCATTGTGATAGGACTGAAGAAACTCGTAGGCGTCAGCATCGGCTCGAAGCTCCACCGCTGCCTCTAGTGAAGAGCCAATCACTTTATCCCGCCGACTTCCCTCCAGCACGCCCTGCACCTGCGTACGATAGCCCAACAGCCGCTCCCATCGCTGGGCCAACTCGGCATCCTGCCAGTGAGGCTGAACCTCCGGGAATGTACTCAAATGGACACTGCTCACTCCAACAGGGCTTCCCTGCTGCGTGGCCAACGTCCGCCAGATTTCTTCTGCCGTAAAGCTCAACACCGGCGCCATCAGCTTCGTCATGGCGATGAGGATCTCGAACAGTACCGTCTGCGATCCTCGACGCAAAGGCGAATCTGCCCGGAACGTATACAGACGATCTTTCAGAATATCGAGATAGACAGAACTCAGATCCACCGAGCAGAAGTTGTTGAGCGCATGGAAGATCGTATGAAACTCGAAATCGTCATAGGATTTCCGGACACGCGGGATCAGCTCACTGAGCCGATGCAGGGCCCAACGATCCAACTCTGGCAACTGCTCGTAGGGGATGCGGTCCTTCTCCGGATCGAAGTCGTACAGATTGCTCAATAGAAAGCGGCAGGTATTTCTGATCTTTCGATAGGCCTCGACCATATGGGTCAGGATTTCTGGAGAAATCCGGAGATCGTCTCGATAATCCTGCGCCGACACCCACAGACGCAGGATCTCTGCGCCCGATTGCTTGATCACATCCTGCGGCGCGACGACGTTGCCCGCCGACTTGGACATCTTCTTACCCTGCCCATCTAGGACAAATCCGTGGGTCAGAACAGCCTTGTAGGGCGCGCGACGATCGGTGACGACCCCGGCCAGCAAGGCGCTGTGGAACCAGCCCCGATGCTGATCCGATCCTTCGAGATAGAGATCGGCCGGCCACCACTTGCGTGGTTTCAAGACCGCGGCGTAACTGACGCCAGACTCGAACCAGACGTCGAGGATATCCCGTTCCTTCTCAAAATCCGCCCCGCCGCACTTCGGACAGGCCGTGCCCTTGGGCAATAGATCGGCCGCCGATTGTTCGAACCAGACATCGGCCCCTTTGGATTCCATCAAGGTCGCCAGATGCTCGATCACGGTCGGATCGGCCAGCACAAACCGGCAGCCTGTACAGGTAAAACCGGGAATCGGCACGCCCCAGACCCGCTGCCGCGACAAACACCAATCGGGACGGTTCTGAATCATCCCGTTGATTCGATCGCGGCCGTAAGCTGGAATCCAACGGACCCGCTCAATCTCCGCCAACGTCTCCTTCCGAAGGTCGTTCGTCTCCATCGACACGAACCACTGTTCGGTGGCGCGAAAGATGACGGGATTTTTGCAACGCCAACAATGCGGATAGGAATGGTTCAACGTCCCATGGCCCAGCAACCGCCCGTTGGCCTGGAGAAATTCCACAATCTTCGGATTGGCCTTCAACACATGCTGGCCGGCAAATTCCTTCACGATCTCGGTAAAGCGCCCGCCATTGTCGACCGGCGCCAGGATCTCTAACTTTTCCCCCGCTGACGCCTTGGCATTGTGTTCCAGGACGAGGATGTAGTCTTCCATGCCGTGGCCGGGCGCAATATGGACGCAACCGGTCCCCTGATCGAGCGTCACGAAGTCGCCGAGCAGAATCGGTGAAAGACCAGTCGTCAGGGGCCGTTGCGTCTCAAGACCTTCGAACCCCTCTTTCCCCTTCTTCACCCCGAAGACTCGTACCCCTTCGAGCTTGCAGCCCTTCGCCATACTTTCAACAAGCTTCTCCGCCACGATCAGCACTTCGTCGCCGACCTGGACGAAGGCATAGTCGATATCGCCATGGAGGCAGACCGCTTGATTGGCTGGAAGGGTCCAGGGGGTGGTCGTCCAGATGACGACGGAGACGAGCTTGATGCCGGCGGGGAAAGAGATATCGGGGAACGTCTTGCTGAGGGCCGTGGGCGACGTGACCACAGGAAACTTCACATAGATCGAGGAAGACGTATGGTCTTCGTATTCCACTTCCGCCTCGGCCAAGGCAGTTTGGTCCGCCGTGCACCAGAGCACCGGCTTCAGTCCCTTGTAGACGCCGCCCCGCTCCACGAATTTTCCGAACTCACGAATGATCGTGGCCTCATAGCCGGAATTCATCGTCAAATAAGGACGCTGCCAATCACCCAAGATCCCGAGCCGCTGAAACTCCTCACGCTGAATCGTATAAAACTTCTCCGCATATTCACGGCAAAGCTTACGAATGGCCGGCGTATCGAGCGTCTTTTTCTTATCCCCGAGTTCCTTGAGGACCTGATGTTCGATCGGCAGGCCATGACAGTCCCAGCCCGGTACATACGGCACTTGATAGCCGGCCATCGTCTTCGATTTGATAATGATATCTTTGAGGATCTTGTTCAGCGCGTGACCGATATGAATCCGGCCATTGGCGTACGGTGGTCCATCGTGCAAGACATACAGCGGCCGGCCTTTCCCCGCCTCCTGAATCTGTTCATACAGACGTTCCTGTTCCCACGAAGCCAACAACTCAGGCTCCCGCTGCGGCAGGTTCGCCTTCATAGGGAAATCGGTCTTAGGGAGATTGAGCGTTGCTTTGTAATCCATAACCTATTCTATTCTCTCTCGAAAATCTTAGGCGCGGGTGGAGTCAGGGGTAGGAATATACCGGAATGGCGACCGGGGCACCAGCCCATAGCTGTGATGCGGGAGCGTCAAAAACGTCTTCCAGCAAGGCCGCAGCGAGCGAACATGCGAGGCGTACCCTTGCGGTACGTTGAGCCTGTGAGCGATGCGAGAACGACGCTGGAGGCGTTTTTCACGCTCCCGCTAGCTAGCTGACGGCCATCATCCGGTCTAGCGCAATCTTCGCCCAATGCTTCTCATCATCCGGCACCACAATATGGTTTACCACGTGGCCCTCGGCAAGGTTCTCCATCGCCCAGCAGAGATGCGCGCCATCGATCCGGAACATCGTCGCGCATTGACAGACCGTGGAGGAGAGAAAGAACACCTTCTTATCGGTCAGGTCGCGCTTCAATCGATTGACCAGGTTCAATTCGGTTCCCACCGCCCAGGCCGTCCCGGCAGGCGCATCCGTCACCGTGCGGATAATCAATTCCGTGGACCCGGACAGGTCCGCTTTATTAACCACATCCTCGTGACATTCCGGATGGACGATCACCTTTCCATCCGGATACTGTTTGCGGAAATTGTCGATGTGCACAGGCTGAAACATCTGGTGCACGCTGCAATGGCCTTTCCAGAGAATCAGCTTGGCTCGCTTGATCGCCTCGCGTGTGTTGCCCCCGTTAGGTTGAAAGGGATCCCAGACGATCATCTCTTCTCGCGGCAGCCCCATTTTGTTGGCCGTGTTGCGGCCTAGATGCTCGTCCGGGAAAAAGAGAATCTTCTCACGCCTGGCCCAGGACCATTCCATCACCGCCCTCGCGTTAGAGGAGGTACAGGTAATCCCGCCATGTTCGCCGCAAAAAGCTTTCAGGACGGCAGCAGAGTTCACATAGACCGCCGGCATGACCATCTCTTCCACAGAAAGAATTCGTCCCAGCTCCTCCCAACATTGATCGACCTGTTCGATGGCCGCCATATCCGCCATGGAACAGCCTGCTGCCATGTCAGGAAGGATCACGGTTTGTTTGGAACGGCTCAGGATGTCAGCGGTCTCGGCCATGAAGTGCACGCCGCAGAAAACGATATAGGGCCGCTCGGACCGCTCGGCTGACAGCTTTGACAATAACAGCGAATCCCCGCGAAAGTCGGCATGCTCGATGACTTCGTCCCGTTGATAATTATGGCCCAGGATCATGACCCGGTCACCGAGCACACGTTTCGCCTCAACCGTCCGGCGGAACAGTTCCTCCGCAGACAATTGCTGATACTCTGTGATCGGCCTGGGAATCGTTGATAATGTTGGCATAGTTTCCTCAGCTCAAGAACGTGGAGAATGATTCTACGTTAGGGCTCCCCCACAATCAATGAACCAGCCATTGCGAGGAAGTCCTAGGCCCTCAATGGTCCACTCGGTTGGGCCACGGTAGGCCTAATACCCCGTTGACAACGAAGGGGGCCGGCGATACGATTCTCCTTCGAAGCTAGGGGAGCCATACGGCTGAGAGTCCGCCCGAACGGACGACCCTCAGAACCTGAACTGGGTAATACCAGCGTAGGGAAGCGAGAACAACCTGGTATCGTTGATCTCTGCCGCACCCCTTAGCCTCAGGTGCGGTTTTTTTATTTTTGACCATCGAACACAGTTCACGTTTTGGAGAAAGGATCTCCGCATGAGCAACCAACCAATCGGCAATGGATCGGCAAAGAACAACGAACACACGTCTACCGGATCAGCCTTGACGACCACGCCATTCCCTGCCTCGCGCAAAGTCTACGTGCAGGGAACACAGGCCGGCGTAAAGGTCCCGATGAGAGAGATCAGCCTGACCCCCACCAAGGCGATGAACGGGGGCCTGCCCATCGCCAATGAACCGATCACGATCTACGATACCTCCGGCCCCTATACGGACCCGAACGTCACCATCGATGCAAAGGCAGGTTTGGCGCCGTACCGCAGAAACTGGGTACTCGGCCGGAACGATGTGGACGAGCTCCCGGATATCTCCTCACAGTATGGCCGCCTGCGGGCTGCCGATCCCAAGCTGGACGAACTCCGGTTTCAGCATATTCGCAAGCCGTTGAAAGCCAAACCCGGCATGAACGTGACCCAAATCCACTACGCCAGAAAAGGCATCATCACACCGGAAATGGAGTTCATTGCGATCCGGGAGAACCAATCCCGCGAAGTGGCACGTGAGCTCGCCTCACGAAACGGGCACGGCGGCGGGGTCACCCAGCACCCGGGCCAATCATGGGGCGCCAGTATTCCCTCTGCCATTACTCCGGAATTTGTCCGCGATGAAATCGCCCGTGGCCGCGCGATC
The DNA here is from genome assembly GCA_030684575.1 of Nitrospirota bacterium. Classification (NCBI taxonomy): domain Bacteria; kingdom Pseudomonadati; phylum Nitrospirota; species Nitrospirota bacterium. The sequence goes on from JAUXVD010000011.1 coordinate 70,712, forward strand.
ATCCCGGCCAATATCAACCATCCGGAAAGCGAACCGATGATCATCGGCCGCAACTTCCTGGTGAAAATCAATTCCAACATTGGCAACTCTGCGGTCGCCTCCTCCATCGAAGAAGAAGTCGAAAAGATGATCTGGTCCATTCGATGGGGCGCCGACACGGTGATGGACCTTTCTACCGGCAAGAACATCCACGAAACCCGCGAATGGATCATTCGCAATTCACCGGTCCCCATCGGCACCGTGCCGATCTATCAAGCGCTCGAAAAAGTCGGCGGCAAAGCCGAAGACCTGACCTGGGAACTGTTTCGCGACACCTTGATCGAACAGGCGGAACAAGGCGTCGACTACTTCACCATCCATGCTGGCGTGCGCTTGGCCTACGTGCCGATGACAGCCAAACGCATGACCGGCATCGTCTCACGCGGTGGAGCGATCCACGCGAAGTGGTGCCTCGCGCATCACGAGGAAAACTTCACGTATACCCACTTCGAAGAAATCTGCGAGATCATGAAGGCCTACGACGTCTCGTTCAGCTTAGGCGACGGGTTGCGCCCCGGCTCCATTGCGGATGCCAACGACGACGCACAATTCGCCGAGCTGGAGACCTTGGGAGAATTGACCAAGATTGCCTGGAAGCATGATGTCCAAGTCATGATCGAAGGCCCTGGCCATGTGCCCATGCACATGATTCAGGTCAACATGGAAAAACAACTGAAGGCCTGCCAGGAAGCGCCCTTCTATACGCTGGGACCGCTCACGACCGACATTGCCCCGGGCTACGACCACATCACCTCCGGCATCGGGGCCGCCATGATCGGCTGGTTCGGCTGTGCCATGCTCTGTTATGTGACGCCCAAAGAACACCTGGGTCTCCCGGACCGCGAGGATGTGAAGACCGGCGTCATCACGTATAAGATTGCCGCCCATGCAGCGGATCTGGCCAAGGGCCATCCAGGCGCGCAGATCAGAGATAACGCGCTCTCCAAGGCCCGCTTCGAATTCCGCTGGGAAGACCAGTTCAATCTGTCGCTCGATCCGGATACGGCCAAACTCTTCCACGACGAAACCTTGCCGGACAATGCCGCAAAGGTCTCGCACTTCTGCTCGATGTGCGGACCGCATTTCTGCTCGATGAAGATCACGCAGGATGTCCGGGACTATGCCGCGCAACTGCAAGTCGATGAGCACAAAGCGATTCAAATCGGCATGAAAGAAAAAGCAGAAGAATTTAAAAAAACCGGCTCCGAGATTTATCGATAGAACAAGCGAGGATGCTCAAAACGGTCATCCAACGAGGCCCGAGGTGATTCGAAACCGGAGGCGTACCCTCAAGGTACGTTGAGGATTTCGATGAGCCGAGAACGAAGTTGGTGATCGTTTTCAGCATCCGTTGAACGGAGAACACAGAATGGCAAAGCCCCCAACACCAGCCCCACTGCGCGAACGAGACATCACGCGCCAAATCGCGCGTGAGTACTACAAAGAGTTCGATCAGCTCATCGAAAGCGATGTGATCATCGTCGGCGCCGGCCCTTCCGGCTTGATCTGCGCCCATGACCTGGCCGAAATGGGATTCAAGACCGTCATCGTCGAGCAGAGCCTCGCCCTGGGAGGCGGTTTTTGGTCCGGTGGATATCTGATGAACAAAGCCACCATCTGCGAACCGGCCAATAAAATCCTCGAAGAAATCGGCGTGCCTTGCAAGAAGATCACGGAATGCGAAGGCATGTACATGGTCGATCCCCCGCATGCCACCGGCGCGCTGATCGCCGCAGCCTACAGGGGCGGGGCCAAGATCATGAACCTCACGCGAGTGGTCGACCTGATTATTCGGCGCGATGCGGTCCTGGAAGGGGTGGTGGTCAATAGCACGACGGCAGAAATGGCCGGCCATGACATCATCCACGTAGACCCCATCGCCCTCGAAAGCAAGATCGTCGTGGATGCCACAGGCCACGATGCCATCGTCGTGGAGCTCCTGCACAAGCGGAACCTTCACAAGGCCATCCCCGGCAACGGGGCCATGTGGGTCGCGCAGTCTGAGCAAGAAATCATGGACCGCACCGGCGAAGTCTATCCCAACTGTTTCGTCATCGGATTGGCCGTGGCAGCCGTATACGGGACACCCCGCATGGGCCCGGCATTCGGCTCGATGTTGCTCTCAGGTCGCTATGGCGCAGAGTTGATTAAGAAGAAGCTAAAGAACGAATAGTCAAACCCGTCTCCCGCGGCTTCTCAAAAAGGTCTCCAGCAAGGCCGCAGGGAGTGAAATCGACGAGGCGTACTATTTCAGTACGCCGAGTTGATTGAACGATCGAGAACGCAGCTGGAGGCGTTTTTCAGAAGCCGCACTATGGATGTACAAGACTTTTTAATACAAGGCGAAGGCCACGAAGAAGATAAACGCGAAGCCTGGCAGCTGTTTCAGCAGGCCTATGAACGCCAGATGAAGGGCGAACTGGAAGAGGCTGTCACGCTCTATAAAAAATCGATTCAGACCCATCCCACGGCCGAGGCCTATACCTTTCTCGGCTGGACGTACAGCTTCATGGGGCGGCTCGATGATGCGATCGAGGAATGTCACCACGCGATCGCGCAGGACCCTGAATTCGGCAACCCCTACAATGACATCGGGGCGTACCTGATCGAAAAGGGTGAACTGACCGAAGCGATCGCCTGGTTCCAGAAAGCCTTACAGGCCAGACGGTATGAGAGCCCCGCCTTCCCCCATCTCAACCTGGGTCGCGTCTACGAGAAGAAGGGCCAATGGACCGAGGCCATCGACTCCTACAAGAAAGCCCTGGCCCTCAATCCTAATTATGCGTTGGCCAAGAAAGCGCTGGGGCGGTTGATCAGTTCATTGAACTGAACGGACTTGTTTGGTTTATTGCATGTAGCTGGTTTCTCTCGACTCGGACTATGCAGTTGAACCGTATGCCTCCCCTCTTCAACCCAAGAAACTAGAAAAACCAAACAAACCACATGGACCAGACAAACCCAAAAGCCATCCTCGTCGGCGTCACCGACATCTTCTTTTACACCAAAGTCCGTGACGCCTTGATGGCGAAAGGCTACAAGATCGAACGGGCTCGAACGCAGCAGGACATCGCCGACAAGGCTTCGGCCATGGCCCCGGTCGCCTTCATCTTGAACATGAATGACGAAACGTTGAACGCCTTCCAAGCCTTGGAGACGCTCAAAGCCGATGCGAGTTTGAAGTCCATTCCCATCCTGGCCTTCGCCAATCACGAAGAAGTCGATACGTTCAACCGGGCCAGAACGTTGGGCGTGACCAAGATTGTCTCGCGCAATGAGTTCTCCGCTCGATTGAAAGACTTGGTTGAGGAAGTCACAGGGAGTCACGCATGAAACAGTCACGCATCCACGATCTCCACGTAAAGCTTGGCGCCACCTTTGAAGAGGTCGCCGGGTGGGACATGCCTGCTCATTATGGGGCATGGACTGCCGAGTATCAGGCGGTCCGTCAGGCCGTCGGACTCTCCGATCTCTCCCACCGGGGCAAGATCCGCGTCACCGGCGACGACCGCGTGAAATGGCTGCAGGGACTCATCAGCAACGACATTCTTCCGCTCCAGCCTGGCCAGGGCCGCTATTCGAGCTTCCTCACACACAAGGGCAAGATGCTCGGCTACTTTCGAGTCTATGCAACGGCTGACAGCCTCTGGGTGGAGGATGTCGGAGAGGTCGGCGAGGCCACCATTCTCGCGCTCAAAAAATTTCTGCTCTACGGTATCAAAGCGAAGATGGAGAATTGTGCAGAATCCTGGGGGCTCTTGCTGGTCAGCGGGCCCAAGGCCTGTGCAACCGTCAGCGCCGCGTTCGGTGTCGAGATGAGCGATCTCAAGCCGGTCAGCGCCGTCGCAGCCCAGATCGGCGGCCAGGCCTCGTTCGTCCTACGGACAGAAGAGACGGGAGAGACGGACCTCGAAATATTACTGCCCGTTGAGGCCCTCAGCACGGCCTGGGAGCGACTCATGGAAGCAGGCGCGACCTACGGAATCAAAGCCGTTGGCGGCCAGGCTCGTGAAGCGCTCCGGATCGAAGCGGGCCTGCCCAAAGCGGGGCCGGACCTCAATGAAGAAATCGTTCCGCCAGAAGCGAACCTGGAAGGAAAAGCGTTCAGTTTGAGCAAGGGCTGCTATCCTGGGCAGGAAGTCGTTGCGCGGATGGATACCTATGGAAACGTCCGGCGGCACTTAGTCGGGTTGGTCATGAAAGGATCGATCATCCCGCCAAAGGGAGCCAAGCTCTTCATTGGAGACCGGGAAATCGGTTGGGTCAGCAGCGCGACACAATCCCCACAGCTCAAGGCCCCGATCGCCCTGGCCTTCCCACTCCGGGACTTTTCAGCCCCCGACACCACCATCGCGGTTGAAATCGAAGGCGTTCGGCACGACGCGACGGTTCAGACACTCCCCTTCTACCGTCACGCATAGTTCCGCAGGATAGCCAATCTCGCTCGGCTATCCTGCGGATGGATCGCTACTTTTCTGGGTTTCTGACTGCCGCCACCGCGCTGGCAAAGGCCAACAAGCTCGTTCGCTCGTCATCTTCCAGCGCCAACAAGAGGTGGGCCTCTTCAGCATGCATCAGGCGGAGGCTCAGGAACGGCTCTTCCTTGCGCTTTTCCTTGTTGTCCCACATCGCATCGATGACCTGGACCTTGTCCAACTGCCCGACCGACACGACATCGTAACGAAAGTACGAATCCCCGATGACCATGTCGAAGACGACATTGCCGGCGGTGAGGAGCAACAAGTTGAATCGCCCCTGATCTTCGTAGCCCTCCGGCAAAAACTTGTTGATATGGCAGCGCGCCACTTTGCGATCGCCCAAGGCCGCACGGATTTTTTCTTTGAGTGCCGGGTAATCGATCTGCATGGCCTTTTCATCGGGGTTCGTGGCCGCCGCCGCTGCATTTTGCGCCTTCTCGAAAATTTCATCCGCTGACATCAATCCCGCCATCTGTATAGTCCTTTCATTCGAACCCTGTTAATTCGTAGTACGCCTGGCCTTGACGGCCCTGACGACACCGACCAATCCAAGGCCGGCCCACGCAAACTCTAAGAAAATGAATCCCACCCGCTGATCCGCAATCGCAACAATCCCTAAAAGCAGCGACCCGACGATGTTCAACGCCAGATAGCCTGCGTCCAGCTCACGCCAGACACCACCCTGAATCAGACCATAGGCCGACAGCACCATCAGGGCACCCAGCATAGAAATCAGCTGCAACAGCACCAATCACCTCATCAAACCTCAAACCGGCACGCAAGAGAACATGTACCGTAACTGGCAACCTGCCCCCATTTCAAGAGGATTTTCGCAGAAGACAGCGGTTACTTGGTCGCTAGATGGTGGGAAAACCGCATGGCGCCGGCCTCGTCAAGGATCGTGACGTCGAAGAAGGACCGGGTGACCCGAATGAGACCGAAATTCATGTACCCGGTTTCGTTAATCAAAGTCGTCGGCCGTAATCCCACCGTAGGTGGCATCAGCCAGCCGGGCGCAGCAGACAATGGACCTGCGACAAATTCATGGAAGTCGGGAACCCCATCCCCGTTCGGATCGTACGCATTCGCCTGCACCAAATGGACATCGCCGGACAGAAACACCACGTTCTTCATCTGTTGTCCGAGAATGGCCTCCACGATCACCTGCCGTTCCCGCTCAAACCCTGAACCGCCAGGCCCCCCGGCCCAGCCATCGTACCCCGAGGCACCTCCGCCTCTGCTCTTCGGAACCGAGAGAGGCACGCTGGACACAATCACTTTCCATGTCGCGGTCGACTCGGTCAGCCCCTTCAGCAACCACTGAAGCTGAGGCGCGCCCAGCATTGTCTTCGCCGGACCGTCCTGATCGGCGTTGCGGCTCCGATACTGCCGCGTATCCAGGATAAACAGTTCAAGATCCGCCCCGACAGGCACCCTGCGATAGAAGCGATGAGGATCGTCGGCTGCAACAGGCATCGGCCAATATTCGCGTAAAGCCTGACGCCCGGCCTCCATCTGGCTATCGAAGGGCCCGGCAAAGTCGTTCCGTACTTCATGATCGTCCCAGATGACAAACACGGGAACATTCGCAAGAAACCGCCGTAGCGCCTCCGCACTCCGCTGATCGCGATGGCGGGCACGGTACTCGGCCAGGTTCGTCGCCCGAAAGTCGGCTCCAGGTTCATTCGGGGGAGAGGGACAGAGATCGTCCCCGTATATCGTATCGCCGAGGAACAAAAAGAAATCGAGCGGCTGCTTCCGCAACCTATCGAAGATGGGATAGCCAGCAGCGCCCCGCCGACAATGTCCTTGACCGCCCAAATCCCCGCTCCAGGCAAAGGTCACAGGCGCATGACTCTTCACATCGGGAAGCGTCGTAAATTCACCTTGCAACGCCGTACGGGCCTCCGTCGGTGTTCCCTCGCGCCCCTTGCTGCCGGCAACGACGTAGAATCGATACCTGGTGGCCGGAGTCAATCCCTCAATGGGAATCGCCAGAGTGAAATCCGCATCAGGGCCGGTCGTGAACAGCGGCGAGCGCGCGACGGGAGCGACGGCTGTCGCCATCTTCGATACGGTATCCCAGGCCGCCACCGGAGCCCACTCGACTTGCACCGTCATCGAGCCATCGGTCCGCAGCCAGAGCAGAGCCGACCGGCTCGTCACATCTCCCACTGCAATCCCCTGAGGTAAGAGATTCGTCGCAGCCGTCTCGGCAAAGGGACTCCCGGGAGGAAGCCCTTCACGTGATGCCGACACACAGCCGGGAAGAACAATGAGCGAGGCCAGGAGGAGGGCGAGGATATTCAGCGAGCCAATCATAGCCATGGCCTTACCGGAACGGAGGTTGATGCGTCAAGCTGAGCCTGGTTGATAATCAATCCGTCCGTCCTGCATACTATGCACTCTAATTCGGAGGATGGAATGCACGACCTGACCTGTCTAATTAAGGGCTGCCAAACGAGAGTCTACGCCCCAGCCGGCACCCACAGCATCTGCCGGGAACACTTTCTTGCCTATCTCACCTGGCGCCGCCGCAAAGGTCCGCAGATGTTTATGAAGTATGCCGGGATGACGATGGAAGAACGAGACCCCCTCGTCGCCGAATGGGCCAACACCATCCGAGTAGAAGAAGCTCCAGAAGCATCATTGCCAAAGTCCTGACATCCTTCGTCATCCCATCGGAACACCGTTTCTGCCGACAAGTTCCCGCAAGCTAGAGTCCGCCCTCTGCAGGCGCGGACGACCGACGAAAACGTCGGATACAATAGTCCTCCCCATTATCCTCTCTTGAATTTGCTATACTTTTTCCTGACATGCCACCTGATGCACCGACTTCACAGCCGTCCGCAAAAGACCGTCGCGCGTATTTTCGCATCACCGTCGTCTTGCCCATCAGCATTCAGGCCGAAACGGACAGAACAGAGGGTGCGCTCATAGAGAAGTCGGTCAACATTAGCGGCGGGGGTCTTGGCGTGACCGTGAACGAGGTCTACAAGCCGGACGAAATTCTGTCACTCACGCTGATTCTGCCAGATAAAGTCATCTTCAAAGCCTACGCAGAAGTGTTGCGGCTAGAGCCCCTCCCCTATCAGGCCGATACCTACCGCCTACATACCCGCTTCGTCAGAATGACCACACAGGACCAGGAATTACTGATCAGACACATCATGCGCTTCCAACGCGACCACCTAGAACAACACTATTCCGCATAATACGGACAACGCCCACGCTCATTCAGACAGGGCAACACCATCCGCATTGGAGAAGATCCAACCGCTTCAGCGCCAAAAGCCTAGCGCCCCGCGCATCACGGAGGAGCACGACTCCTGCTACGTTATTCCTACCTATCCCCGTTATCATCCCTAACGTGTTGGTATGCGGCGGGCCAGCACGGCCAATTGCAATGCAGGACGCTGGCGACCTGTCCACACCACCTGTGGTGAGCCCACATCATGGTGCAACGCCCCCAAGTGCCCAAGCCGTGAATGCAAAAGCAGTGGGAAAACAAGGCACTAAAAGTACGACACAGATGGCGACCGTCACGGCCACACGTTTGAAAGTTCTGGCCGGATGAAGTATCAGCAATAGCGGCCAGACGAGCCACGCCCAAAACATTAGCAGCCACCAACTTCCTGGGATGAAGTCTAAGTCGGCATAGAAAACGCCGAGCCATAACAACAGGACAATAAGCGCGTGCACGATTGCTGCGACGGCTAGTACACGGAATTGGTGGAGCACTGGGTCAAAAACGGCTACGGCGTTCATTTCTTGATGTGGCCTAACGTTTGACATGAGTCGCAGGCGGCAGGCACAACCCGTTGACTGTCCGCTTGATTGAAAGGCTACCCCCTTCGAGCGATCCTTCCCATTCCCCCACTCCATAAATGGGGCAGAGAGGGTTGTCACTCAACTGCGCCCGTCCACCTCGCACATTCTGATGTGGGGGGTGCGGGAGCAAGAGGGACACCCCCTCTACCCCATGACCGCACTTCCATGATGATGGATCAGCAACCACTCATCCCCGATCCGCTCGAAGAGATTCGTGGCCAAGACCTGCGCCTGCTGCGGTTCATCAGCTTGATGAGTGGTGATGTTCTCCACGCAAACGACCCAGGCCATATCGCCCGCCACCTGGACCGTCACGTCGGTCAGCTCGAACGTCATGGAAAACGTATTATTGAAGATCAGGACCCATGAGTCGCGCACGGCAGGCCAGTCCGACCGCAATGACCAGCCCGGATGGATGCAGGTCACATATTCCTGATGCGCCCACACCTTATCCATCTCGGCAATGTCGAGATTGCCGAACGCGGCATAGAAGGCATGGTTCGCTTTATTCACTTCATCGATGCGTTGCTCCAGCATGCAGGGCTCCTTAGCTGAAAAATGAGCCGTATCATACTGCAATCACCGTGAGAAGGGCGAGAGGGGCGGAACGGGCCCAATCTGAGCAGGCTGCTCAAAAAGGCCGTCAGCAAGGCCGCAGCGAGCGAAGGCCCGAGGCGTACCCTTTAGGGTACGTTGAGGGCCTGAACGATGCGAGAACGAAGCTGGCGGGATTTTTCAGCAGCCGACTAAGTGGTAAGCCGGGAGGTTTGCCGATCGACCACCCACACCCCAGCCAAAATCAGCGCGATGCCGAGGATTTCACTTGTTCCCACGGATTCTTTTAAGAACACCGCAGAGAGAATGATAGCGGCCACAGGAGTCAGGTTGCCCAGGACTGAAGCGCGAGATGGCCCGATGCCCTTCACACCAAACAGCCAGGCCTGTTGTGCGATGGCCGTGGCAAACAGGACCAGATAGGCCAGCGCCATCCAATCCGCCTCTGTCACGGACCCGAGCCCCGCATCCAGCATCTTACGATCCGTCCACAAGAGAGGAAGTTGGAGCACGGTGGCGACGAGGAGCGTCGTCCAATTGACGGTGAGAGCCGAGTGGCGCTCCATGAGCTGTCGGCTGCCGATACTATAGAGGGCCCAGCTCACCACACCGAGAAAGACCAGCAGACTGCCGAGCAGCGGCTGATCGCCCGCGGCCTGGAACCCTGCCACAGAAACCAACCCCACACCCGCGAAGGACAGGAGACCGCCCGCCCAGACGGCGCGTAGAGGAACATCCTGAATCAACAGAGCCGAGAGCAGCGCAGTCACCACCGGACTCGATCCGATGATCACCCCACCCACGGCCCCGCTCACATAGTTGAGCCCCATGAGAATGAAGAGGTGGTTACCCAACACACCGAGCCCGAGCCATCCCAATAGACGTAGATCCGCCTTGGTCAACTTGGCCAGGGTCCCTTCCTGCCACCACCAGATCGTCAGGAGAATGGCCAAACCACCGATATCGCGCAGGACCGAGGCCTCGACGGCAGAGAACGACCCGAGAGCCATCTTCTGCGCCACAATCGAACCGCCCCAGAGCGCCGCCGCGAGAAGGACCGACCCATAGGCCAAGCTGGTGGAGGAGGCGTTAGGGGATTTCACGATCGATCACAACATTGATCCCATTCACCCCGGGCTTGACCGGCTGACTCATGCCCTGCAAATCGCCGCTCTTCGCCATGGCCTCGCCGGACTTCGAGAGACGGGCCACAATCACCACCTTGCCAACATCGGATAGCTTTCTGGACGGCATGGGGCTCGTTGAATCGTCGAGCCGGAAGGTGAAGGGTAAATCTTTTCTCATGACGCGTACGATCGAGACCGGCATAGGCGGACCTTCCACCGCCTTCGCAAACACAAACAGGGTATCGGTGGGCGATCCTTTACCGGCCAACTGCGGTGCGAGGGTGACCGTTCCGGCGATTGCAAGCTCCTGCCCTGTTTGTTTGGCGAGAGCGGCCGGTCCTGCTGGCGCAACCTTCACGGTTGCCGCCGTTCCTTTCTCTCCCGCGAGGCCCTTCGCTTCATCAATGGCAGAGGCTAACTCTTGAAGCACCTCCGGCTCCGCATCGGGCGGCAAGTTCGCACGTGCCTGGACCCAATACCTCGCCGCATCCGCATACTGTTTTCGATCGAAGGCCACGGTGCCGACCATCATCAGCGCTTTCACATTCTGTGGATCGCGTTTCAGTGCTTGCTGAATCAGCAACTCCGGCTTCCCCTCCAATGAACGGCCCTGGACGACGCCCAACGCGTCGGCATAGTCGGCCAGTAACTGGGCATCGTCAGGAATCAGGCTGACGGCTTTCTCGTATGTCGTCACGGCCTCGCTATACCGCCCCATGCTCACATAGGAGCGGGCGAGCAACGCCCATCCCACTCCGTCCTTGGGATTTTGCTCGAGCTTTTTCTTGAGACGTTCCAACAGGGACTCGATCCCCTCAGCACTCATGCGGTCGGAGTCCGAGTTGCCCTGCGCCGAAAATGCCGATCCGGATGGATGCGTGATCGCAAGCGGATTCCCGATCGTCCAGTACAGGGCCACACTCGCCAGAGGAACGACGATGGCGACGACTGCTGCGACCAGACGGCTATTGACCTGCCATCGTGCTGCTGTCGGCGCCGTATCGGCGCTCCCGGTTTCATCGAGCAGCCGACGCTCGAGCTCAGACCGAGCCTGCAGGTAGAGCTCATCGGTCAACACCCCATTCTTCCGGTCCTGTTCGAGTTCGACAAACTGCTGCCGGTAGACCGCCAACCTGTTCTCGCGTTCGCCCATCGCGACCGCAGTGGTTCGCCTGAGCAACGGCCACAGGAGGAGCGCGATCACACCGAGGGTCATAGCCGACACGATGAGCCAGAACATGAGTGTCATGAGCGTTTGGTTCCTTCCGAGAGCATTTGCGCGACCGCTCGATGGTCCTCATCGGAGAGCGCGGGATCGGGCACCGTCTTCGCCCGGCGCCGTAACGCGAGGGCTAATGTGACCCCTCCTACCACGAGCAAGAGAAACGGGCCCAGCCAGAGAAACGTCGTCGCGGCCTTGAGCGGAGGCCGGTATAACACGAAGTCGCCATACCGTTGGACCAGGAAGTCGCGGATCTCCTGATCGCTCATATTTTTCGCGATCATCTCGCGGACTTCACGGCGCAAATCTTCGGCCAATGGCGCGGTCGAGTCTGCCAGCGTTTGGTTCTGACAGACCAGACAGCGCAACTCCAGAGCAAGGGTCTTCAGACGCGCCTCGGCCTGCGGGTTCTCCGCCAGCGGTTTCGCTTCCTCTGCCGACACGAGGCAGGGAATCAAGAGCAACACCAGTAACCAGCGTTTCATTGTTGTTGTAACTCCCGCACCAGGGGCATAATTTTCTTGTCCAAAATACTCTCATCCAGCGGACCAATCTGCTTGTAGCGGATCACCCCCGCCTTATCGATCACGTACGTTTCAGGAACGCCATAGACTCCATAGTTGATGCCCACACGCCCCGATTCATCAACCGCAATGACCGAATAGGGATTCCCCCATCGTTGCAGCCAGGCAATCCCCTCGTCCCGCCGGTCCTTGTAGTCCATGCCGTAGATCGGAACTTCGCCGGTTTTCGCGAGCTGCATCAGCACCGGATGCTCTTCCTTGCAGCCACCGCACCACGAAGCCCAGAAGTTCAGCAGCCAGACTTTGCCGCGCAAATCCTGCAGCGACAACATCTGCTGAGGCTCGTGTAATTGCGGCAGGGCAAACTCCGGCGCCGGTTTACCCACTAACGGCGATGGCACTTCGCGTGGATTCAAGGTCAGTCCAACACCTAGAAACCCGACGACCACCACAAAGATCGCAAGAGGAAGGAGGAACCGTTTCATGAGACCTCTGGTCCCACCGGCTGCGGCAGGTCTGACACCGGCGATTCTTCACGTCGCCCGGCTAAGCGATAACGACGATCGGTCATCGCAAGGACTCCACCCAACGCCATAATCAAACAACCGCCCCAGATCCAGTCGATGAAGGGCTTGTGGTACAACCGCACGCTCCAGGCTCCCCCAGGCAGCGGTTCCCCGAGCGATACATAGAGGTCGCGCAGCAGTCCCGTATCGATCGCGGCTTCGGTCATCGCCTGATTCTGAACCGGATAATGCCGCTTTTCAGGGAACATATCGGTAACGTCATGTCCTCCCTGGCTCACGTGAAACATCCCGCGTGCCGCCGTATAGTTCGGCCCCTTGATGTTTTGCACGCCATCGAACCGGAAGGTATAACCTCCGATAGTGGAGGTCTCACCGACATTCATGCGCAGATCTTGTTCAACCTCGAACCCTTTGACCATGGTGACGCCGACGATAAACACCGCAATGCCGCAATGGGCGACCACCATGCCCCAATAGGCCCGCGGAAGCGTGGCCAAACCACTCATGACACCGGTGCCGACGAGGCGGCTCACTCGCTCCCACACATTCACCGCTGCCGTCGTCACAATCCAGGATGCCAACAGCAGCCCCAAGCTGAGGAGCGGCGTCCACTTGCCCAGCACGAACGGGAGTAGCAACGCGGTGACGACGCTCGCGCCGAAGGCCCAACGCAGGCGCAACGCCAAGTCCGGCAAGCTTGCTTTCTTCCACTGCGCTAATGGGCCGATTCCCATGAGGAAAATGGCCGGTGTCATGAGCGGGACAAACACCGTATCGAAATAGGGCGGGCCGACTGAAATCTTCCCGAGACCCATCGCGTCGAGAAACAACGGGTAGAGCGTACCCAGGAAGACCGATCCCAAGGCCGCGATCAGCAACACATTGTTCCCCAGCAGCATCGCCTCACGCGAGACCATGTCGAAGCCGCCCCCTAACCCCACACGCGGGGCACGCCAGGCATAGAGGACCAACGACCCGCCAATGACGATTGCGAGAAAGACCAGTATAAACAAGCCGCGTTTGGGATCGGTCGCGAAGGCATGGACCGAAGTCAAAACACCGGATCGGACCAAGAAGGTCCCGACCAAACTCAATGAGAAGGCAAGAATCGCGAGCAGCACTGTCCAGACTTTGAAACCGCCACGTTTATCCGTCACGGCCAGCGAGTGGATCAGCGCGGTCCCTGCCAGCCACGGCATGAAGGAGGCGTTTTCCACCGGGTCCCAGAACCACCAACCGCCCCAGCCGAGTTCGTAATAGGCCCAGCCGCTGCCTAACGCGATTCCCACGGTGAGAAAACACCAGGCGGCGGTCGTCCAGGGGCGCGACCAGCGGGCCCAGGCTGCGTCCAGGTTGCCTCCCAACAGGGCCGCAATTGCAAAGGCGAACGCCACGGAAAATCCCACGTACCCCATATAGAGCATCGGCGGGTGCATGACCATGCCGGGGTCCTGCAGCAAGGGATTGAGATCTCGCCCATCGGCTGCGGCCGGGATCAACCGTTCGAATGGATTCGACACGGTCAACATAAATAAGATAAATCCCAGGCTGACCAACCCCATGACACCGAGAATACGGGCCCGCATCACCGCCGGCAGATGTTCGGAGAAGAACGTCACGGCAAGCATCCAGAGGGTGAGAATGAACGTCCAGAGGAGCAACGACCCCTCATGTGCGCCCCAGATGGCCGCGAGACGATAATGCAGGGGGAGCTGAGAGTTCGACGTGGCCGCGACGTACAGAACGGAGAAGTCTTTGACGGCGAACGCATAACCCAGGCAACAGAAGGCCAACAGGACCAGGACAAACTGCCCGCGCGCCGCCGGTTTCGCGACCGACATCAAGGCCGCGTTCCCGACTGCGGCCCCATAAATGGGCAGGCTCCCCTGCACGACCGCGACGCAGAGCGCAAGAATCAACGCAAAATGACCGATTTCTGGAATCATACAGGTGGTGTCCTACTGCGGTTGTACGACCAACGTGCTGCTGCTCTGTGCGCCTTTCGCCTTGGCTTTAGCCAACGCCTCAGCGACTTCCGGCGGCATATAGTTCTCATCGTGCTTGGCCAGCACCTCGCTGGCAATAAACGTCCCATCGGCCCCGAGTTGCCCCTGCGCCACGGCGCCCTTCCCCTCCTTGAAGAGGTCAGGAAGAATCCCTTTGAACCTCACGGGAACGCGCTTCGCCATGTCGGTCACGATGAAATGAACGGTGAGGCCGTCGCCCTCACGCGTCAGACTTCCAGTTTCAACCATCCCGCCGATGCGGAAGCTGTGGCCCTGCGGCACCTCGCCATTGGCGACTTGTGTCGGCGTAAAAAAGAACACGAGGTTACTTTGGAATGCATTGAGCACCAACACCGCCGCGACGGCCAACGCCACGAGACCGAGCCCGATGAGCACAAAACGTTTCTGTCTGGGTTTCATCGTCGTTCCATTCACTGGTCATGAAATAATTGACGGGCGCCCTCACGCGCCGCCGCATGTCGCCGCCGCAAAGCGAATACTTCCCACAGCATACCGAACGCCGTGACGCCAAACGACGTCCACACGTAGAAGCCGTACCCGCCCATATCCACAAACTCTGACACACTGCCCCACTGCATCAGCGCACCTCCAACGCGTCTGGCTGCGATGAACGGGTGTCCCAAGAGGCTTGCCGCGCACGTTCGAGGATCACACAACGCATCCGTGCCAGCGTGACGGCGAGACTGTACATCCAGAACCCCAGCGTCATGACTAACATTGCCGTGAGCATCGTCGCCGCCATTTTTGGCGCAGCCGTCATGCTCACCGAGGCACCCTGGTGGAGCGTATTCCACCAACGCACGGAAAAATAAATAATGGGCACGTTGACGACCCCGACTAGCGCGAAGACGGCGCTGGCACGATCGGCACGTCGGGAATCATCGATCGACGTGCGGAGCAGCATCACCCCACCGTACAGAAACAAGAGAATCAATTCGGATGTCAACCGGGCATCCCAGACCCACCAGGCGCCCCAAGTCGGCTTGCCCCACATAGCGCCGGTCACCAGCGCAAGGAAGGTAAAGAGCGCACCGGTCGGAGCAATCGCTTGGGCCATCATGAACGAGGGGCGCGCATTGAGGCCCAATCCAAGCCCGGCCCAGATGGCCATGACCACATAGAGGAACATCGACATCCAGGCAGCCGGGACATGGACGAAAATAATGCGATAGGACTGTCCTTGCTGGAAATCGGTCGGCGCGACAAAGAATCCAAGGTAGAGACCCACCCCGATCAACAGAATCGCTGCGGCAGCACACCAAGGCATCAGCCATCCGGCCAGGGGATAGAACGCCTGCGGCGACGAATACTTGAACCAATTGATGCGAGCGAAACCCATCATAGTCGTGGTTACTCCAGCGCGATCCGAAGCGATGTGGCCGTGGCCCAGGGCGCCAGTGCGAGGGCCAGTAACAGACCCGCGCCCAAGAGCGAGAGATGCGCCCCGGCGCCGATACCCGATGCACTGCTCGACACGGCGCCGGCGCCGAAAATCAGGACCGGAATAAACAATGGCAACACGAGGAGCGCAATCAGCACACTACTGCCACGTACCCCCAGGGTCAACGCGGCACCGATCGCCCCGATGAAGCTCAACGTCGGCGTGCCCAGCAAGAGCGAGAGGGTCAGGACCCCCAACGCCTCCCCGGTCAGACCGAATTGCAGGCCAAGGAGCGGCGAAAGGAGCACCACCGGCAACCCGGAAATCAGCCAATGCGCCGTCACCTTCCCGATGACCAACAGGGACAATGGTTGGGGGATCAGCAGCATCTGTTCCAATACTCCGTCGGCATAGTCCGCCGTAAACAGACGCCCTAGCGACAGCAAGCACGAAAGCAGCGCAGCGACCCACAAGACTCCCGGTGCGATCGTCCGCAGCACCGCTGGTTCCGGGCCGACGCCCAAAGGGAAGAGGCTCCCGACCAGGATGAAAAATAGCACCGTCGTCAGGACATCCGAACGGCGTCTCAGCGCCAACAAGAGATCCCGCCGAATGATTTCACGCAGGGCTGCGAACATGCCAAGCTGATTCATCCAACGAGCCTCAGCTGATCGAGGCGATCGGCTCCGACATCGATCTCTTGATGAGTTGCCGCAATGACGATCCCACCGTTACTGAGATGCGCCCGCAGCTGCTGCATCAGCAAACCGGTCGACGTCACATCGAGCGCCGCGAACGGTTCGTCCAAAATCCAGAGCGGCTGCTGTGAGACCCACAAGCGCGCCAGTGAGACCCGGCGCTTCTGTCCCTGTGACAGTACCCTCGTCGGCAACCGGTGAATGGCCCGTGCAAGGCCAACCGCGTCCAAGGCCTCACAGGTTTTCCCTTCCGAGATCTCCTCACCGGCCAAGCGCGCTGAGGTGGTCACATTTTCGACAGGCGTCAGGTCATCTTTCAAGCTGTTCAAATGACCGATATAGATGAGGCCGGCCAGGTACCGTTCCCTGCATGCACGGACGTCTTCCCCATCCCACAGCACACGTCCCTGCTCCGCCGACAGCAGGCCGCACAACATACGCAAGAGGCTGGTTTTTCCGCTCCCGTTCGCGCCCGTCACCGCGAGGAGCCTGCCCCGCTCTACCGTAAAGCTCAGCGCCGTAATGAGCCGTCGTTCTCCACGAACACAACTTACGTTGTCTGCCTTCAACATGCTAGGAAAAGTCCCACCGCTCGAATACAGAATCGTTCAGACGAGCCATGCCCCTCGACTTGCGAACTCGAAATATTACCGGCATTCACCGCGAGAACCGTACTCTCAAACGGAGGCTGCATCTCGACCTCGCAAATCGTACGAGGATCAGATATTGCCAGTCCGAGGCAACCGCTTGCAAGGAAGCAGGAGGCGTGAAAAAGTCTCCCCTACCGTTTATCGTTCAGCCTCACCACCAGGACTCCGTCCCGGATCGTGACGAGCACGGCAGACACACGTGGATCGTTCGACACTGTTCGATTCAGCTCTTGAATGGCCGCCGTCTTCTCATCAGGCGGAGGCTGCTTGAGGACATCGCCGTCCCAGAGGACGTTATCGATGAGGATGACGCCGGTCGGCGAGAGCAGATCCAAGGCCCGCCGGTAGTAATTGAGATAGTTCACCTTGTCGGCATCGATAAAGATCAGATCGAACGGTCCCGTGAGCTCGCGCATCGTATCGAGTGCGGGCCCCATGCGAATCTCGATCTTCTTGCCAACGGGCGAGCGCGTGAAATACTGGCGCGCGAGGGCGGCGGACGCTTCATCGACTTCGCAGGTGATCACGGCCCCATCTGCCGGTAACGCTTCCGCAAAACAGAGGGCGCTATAGCCGGTGAACATGCCGATCTCCAGCACCCTCCTGGCCCCTACCAGCTGCGTCATCATTTTAAGAAAGGCCCCTTCAAGCGGCCCCACGATCATCTGCGGAGACTCCATGCGCCGCTGCGTCTCGTCTCGCAAGGCGCGACAGAGGTCCGACTCCGGCATGGAATGGGCCTGGGCATAGGCGTCGATGTCGGCAGAAACGAGCGTCTTCATTTCTCGGTCGCACTCCTGGTTTGAAAACGGATAGATCGTTGCGTACACTGCGTAGCTGAACGATGCAACTGCGCGCGATCATACCATGACGATTCCTGGAGGAGACACCCTACCGTGAAGACCCTGAAAACCGTGGAAGCTTTGACGACCAGACTCTTGGAGATCCAGCGCATTAACAGCGCGGCCTCACTTCTCTCATGGGATCAAGAGACCTATATGCCGGCCGGCGGAGGCGAAGCCCGTGCCGAACAGATTTCGACGCTCCAAGGCATTGCACACCAGAAGCTCGTCTCACCGAACATTGAACGCTTGCTCTCCGCCTGGATCGATCCACAAACCGGCGCCATCCAGGACAGCCCAGGGGATGCCTGGGACGAACCCTCTCGCTCCTTGCTCCGCGAAGTCTGGCGTGACTATAGTCGCGCCAAAAAACTCCCCTCCGATTTTGTGGTGACACTCAGCCGGGAATGTTCACTGGCGCAACAAGTATGGGTCGAAGCGAAAAAGGCGAGCAACTTCGCCATGTTTCTGCCAAACCTGCGCACCATCCTGTCGCTCAAACGGCAGGAAGCCCAGTATCTCGGCTACAAGGACTCACCCTACGATGCGTTACTGGATGTATATGAACCGGGCTCAACGATTGCCGCGCTCCGCCCGCTGTTCGCACAGGTGAAGGCACGGCTCGTTCCGCTATTGCAGAAGATTCAAAACAGTTCAGTGCAAGTCGACGATGCCGCGCTCTTCCGCAGCTTCGACGTGACCCGACAGATGGAATTCGGCCGACTGGTCTTGACTGCCATGGGTTACGACTTCGAGCGGGGACGCCTCGATCTGTCGGCCCATCCCTTCACGACCTCCTTTCACCCGACGGACGTGCGCGTCACGACGCGTATCTTCGAACATGACCTGCAATCCTGCTTATTCAGCTGTATCCATGAAGGGGGCCATGGCCTGTACGACCAGGGACTCGACACACGCTACTACGGAACGCCGCTCGGCGATTCCGTCTCGCTGGGCATTCACGAAAGCCAGTCGCGTATGTGGGAGAACTGCGTGGGCCGCTCGCGATCGTTCTGGCGCTTCTTTTATCCCCTGCTGCAACAGACGTTTCCTCAGCAACTGGGTGCGCTCGATGGGGAACAATTCTATGCCGCCATCAATCGCGTCAAACCGTCGATGATTCGAGTCGAAGCCGATGAGCTCACCTACAATCTCCACATCATGCTACGGTTTGAAATCGAACAGGACCTCATCGAAGGACGGACGAACCCTGAGGATCTGCCGGGTATCTGGAACCGGAAGATGGAAGAGTATCTGGGCATCGTCCCCGCGAACGATGCGGAAGGAGTACTGCAAGACGTGCATTGGTCCTTCGGCGCCTTCGGCTACTTTCCAACCTACACGCTCGGAAACCTGTACTCCGTTCAATTCTACGAACAGGCCCAGCGGGAAATTCCACGGCTGGAGGAAAAAATTACGACGGGGCAACTCATCGAGCTACGACGCTGGCTCGAGCAGAAGATTCACCGCTGGGGCCGGATGTTCACGCCGGACCACCTGGCTCAACGCGTGACAGGGAAAAGCCTCGATCCTGAACCGTTCTTATCGTATGTCGAGAAAAAGTATGGCGAGATCTACCGGCTCACGGGATCGTAGCCCATCGCCTGATTCAGCTTGGCGAGCACCGGCGCAGGCAGCAAAAACTCCGCCTGCACCTCGATCCTGGACGGCACCAGAAGCGTCGTATGGAAGACAATATCGCGAATCGAGATCTTAAACTCAGGATCCTGCGGCGTACTGAGTTCAACTGACTCGACCGACTGGGTAATGGCGCCGCTATCTTGCGGGCCGTACACCGTGACGACCGCCTTCAAAATCTCCACGACCTTCTCGTTCGTCTCAACTCCCTCAATCCCCTTCTCCAACAAGGGAATGGCCTCTTCCCGTGCCTGGTCAGACAGCGTGAAATTCTCTACCCGCTCTTTCCGGCGCAATGAGGTAAGATCGTTGTCGAGATCCTTGCTGAACGCCCCGTAGGCAAACCGAAAGAATTCGAAGTGAAAGCCCTTGAATCCCTTGCCGAACATTTGCAGTTCGCATAAGAAGCAGAGTTGCTGCAGCTTCACATCGCTGAGCAGCCCATGCGGTTCCGCCAGATGCAGGACATAGAGCAGAAGGGCCCGGTCGACCGTAATTTGATTAGGTTTTCGCATTCGTTGATGCCTCGCTCGTGCCGTGAGTGGAACGGCGCACTATAAACAGCGCCGGAGTTCTCCGTCAATTCTTCTACTCCGGCTCCCGACACAATGCCCCTTGACCGGCTGGGCGGTTTCGTCTTTAATGAGGCCCCATCGGAGGCCCGTCATGGCAGCGAAGCATGTGAAAGAAATGGAGGCGCTGAAGGAGCACCTCGGCAAACATCAGCTCAAACTCACGCGCCAACGTGAATTGATTCTGAGTGCCTTCCTCCGGCAAGAGCACATTACCGCGGAAGCCATGTACCACCAACTGGCCAAGTCCGATCCCCATCTCGGGCTCGCCACCATCTATCGAACACTCAATCTGTTCTGCGATGCCGGCCTTGCACAAGCCCGCCACTTCGGCTCTCAGACGCAGTACGACAACATCGCGCACAAGGGCCACCACGATCACCTGATCTGCACCGGCTGCGATAAGATTGTAGAGTTTGAAAACTGCGACATTGAGCGTCTTCAGGAAGAAGTGGCGGCCCAGAACGGATTTATCATCAAAACTCATCGACTTGAACTCTACGGCCTCTGCTCCCGCTGCCGCCATTGACGAAACCGCTTTTTTTTAGTATCATTTTGATACAGCTTATCAATTTCAATTCCATAAGGATCCCCATGGCATTTGTATGCGCTCACCCAACATGGCGACGGACCCTGCTCTCCTCTCTCATGCTGCTCGTGGTCGCCGGGATCTTCGCACCCTCCGCCCCGGCCGCCGATAAAATCACCATCTACTCCGGCCGCTCGGAACGGCTCATCAAGCCGGTGCTCGATGCCTTTACGGCAAGTACCGGGATCCAGGTCGAACTGTTGTCCTCCGGCACGACGGAATTGGTCAACCGCCTGAAGGCGGAAGGTGAGCGCACATCGGCCGACCTCCTGATCACCAACGACGCCGGCAGTTTGGAGTTGGCACGGACCGCCGGCCTCCTCCGCCCCCTGAACATGCGGGAAATCGAACGAGCGATTCCAGCACAGTTTCGCGCACCGGACAATGCATGGGTGGGTCTCTCCGGACGATTCTGGATCGTGGTCTACAACACCACGATGGTCAAGCCGGACCAAGTGAAGTCGCTCCTCGACCTCGCCGATCCAAAGTGGAAAGATAAGATTGCGATTCCGAATTCGGGCAGTGAATATCTGCAAGCCGGCGTCTCGGTCATACGCGCCACGCATGGCGAAGAGAAGACCAAGCAATTCCTGCAAGGCCTCAAGACCAATGCGGATAACCAGGTCTACCAAAAAAGCTCACAGATCGTGGATGCCGTCGCCAAGGGGCAGGTCGCATTGGGCATCGTGAATCACTACTACGTCTATCGTCATCTTGCCGCGCAACCCACCGCGCCGATCGCCGTGGTGATGCCGGACCAGCAGGAAGGCGGCATGGGGGCGATCATGAATGTCGCCGGCGTCGGCATCGTCAAGTCGACTAAACATCTCGACAGCGCAAAGCTGCTCGTGGAATTCCTGGTCGCTCAAGCGGGACAGAAGTTGTTTGCCGACCTCGACAAGGAGTACCCCCTCCATGCAGATGTGAAAGCAGATCCGGCCCTCGTGGACCGAAAGAGTTTCCGGGCCGCGCAGGTCCCCCTCACCAAGTTGGCTGAATTGCGCGAACCGACCCTCACATTGATCGAACAAGTGGGTCTCCGGTAATCGAAGGACCCACCGTGAACATGCTTCGCCGCCACCTGACGTCGCCACTCCAACTCTTCGCCTTAGCCACGGCCGGCATCATCCTGCTCCCGCTCGGGTACGTCACCTCACAAGCCCTCTCGGCCGATCCTGCCGTCTGGAGCCGATTGTGGGCAACCCGGATCCCCGAGCTCCTGTTCAACACCGTCTCACTCGCCGCCAGCGTGGCAGTCATCACCTTGTTCCTCGGCGTGTCGACCGCCTGGCTGGTCACTCGTGTGGAATTTCCCGGACGAAGACTATGGGAGGGGGCTCTGATCCTTCCATTGGCGATGCCGACCTATGTGCTGGCCTACGTCTATTCCTACATCCTTGGGTTCGGCGGTCCCGTCGAACATGTCTGGCAACTCCTGGCAGGGCCTCAAGCCAGGATTTTTTCTCCCCATAGTTATTGGGGTGCGACGCTGGTGATGGCGCTGGATACATTTCCCTTCGTCTATCTGCTCAGCCGGAGTGCGCTCCTCAGCATGAACGTGTCGTTCGAAGAGGTGGCGAGAGCCAGCGGCGTCTCCCGCCTCTCAACCCTCTGGCGCGTCACCCTGCCGCTGATGCGCCCCTCGATTGCCGCCGGTGTCGCGCTCGTCATTTTGTATGTCGTGTCGGACTTCGGCGCGGTGTCGTTGCTGCGCTACCAGACCCTCACCTATGCCGTATTCCAGCAGATGACCGGTCGGTCCGACAATACCGCGGCGAGCATCTTGAGCCTCTTATTGGTCGGGCTGGCGCTGATCTTCCTAATCACGGAACGCTGGTTCCGGCAGAAGAGCCGGTTCTACCAGACCACCGGGCGCTACCGGGCACCGCAACGGCAGCGTTATGGATGGCTCGGTACGCTTGCCGTCACCGGCTATCTCGGACTGATCGTCGGCGCAGCCTTCGCAATCCCAGCCGCACTCTTGATTCAATGGAGCCTGTCGCCGGAGGCACAGGCCACTCTCGACAGCCGCTTCTTCGGGTTCGTCTGGAACAGCGGAATCCTCGCGGCCAGCGCTGCCACCGGCGGCGTCTTAATCGGCTTGCCACTCGCCTATCTGGCGAGCCGCCGTCCGACCTTCCTGAACCTAAGCTGCCTCCAGGCTGCCTATGCCGGCTATGTGCTGCCTGGGCCGGTTGCAGCCCTAGCCGTCCTCGTCCTCTTTACCAAACTAGCCCCGGTGTTCTATGGCTCCGTCCTGATCCTGATCGTGGCCTACGTGATTCACTTTCTCCCGGCCGGCCTTCAGTCGCTAGAGCCGGCTCTCCAGCAAATTACGCCAAATTTGGAAGAAGTCGCACGCACACTCGGCCTTGGCATGCATGGGACCTGGCGCCGAGTCACCCTGCCGCTCGTCCGGAACGGATTCGTCGTCGCCTGGGTCTTGATGTTCCTGCAAACGATGAAGGAGTTGCCCGCAACCCTCTTGTTGCGGCCGGTGGGATTCGACACCCTGGCTATTCGCGTCTGGATGGAAGCGAGCGAGGAATATTTTCAGCTCGCGGCCCCTTCGGCACTCTTGATTGTCGTACTGAGTCTTCCGGCATTGGCCTTGCTGGTTTCAAAAGATTGGCGCGCAGCCTAATTAGGAAGGATTGTGACTTCGTGATCTCAGACCATTCCACCGCACCAAGTCCATCCGGGGAGGGCATCGTCCAGGGCAACCTCTTTACACCGGCCTCCTCGGTCTTGGAACTGCGCCATGTGTCCTGTTCCTATGAAACCGGTCGCCCCGCAGTTCAGGAGATCTCCTTCGCGGCCAGGGAGGGAGAAATTCTCTGTTTGCTCGGCCCCTCCGGCTGTGGCAAAACCACAATTCTGCGCGCGATTGCAGGCTTTGAACCGGTTCGTTCAGGCCAGATCTTTTTGTCCGGCCAACTCATGTCGTCGCCGGACGTGATGACTCCCACAGAAAACCGCCGGGTTGGCATGGTCTTTCAAGAATACGCACTATTTCCCCACTTGCGAGTGCAAGACAACATCGCCTTTGGACTCCAACAGCTCACTCGAAACATACGTGCCGAGCGGGTCCAGGAGATGTTGAGGCTCACGGGGCTGGAAGGATTCGAGCAGCGTTACCCGCACGAATTATCGGGAGGCCAGCAACAGCGGGTTGCCCTGGCGCGCGCGCTGGTTCAAAGCCCAGTCGTGCTGCTGCTCGATGAGCCCTTTAGCAACCTAGACCCGGACATGGCCGGGCGCATGCGCCAGGAATTGCACGAACTGCTGCGCCGGACAAAGACAACGACCGTGCTCGTCACACATGACCATGACGAGGCATTTGCCATGGCCGATCGAATCGCCGTGCTCAACCAAGGTCGCCTGGAGCAATTCGACACCCCGGAAATGATCTACCACATGCCGGCGACGCCGTTCGTGGCCGATTTTGTCGGCCAAGCGGACTTCATTCCCGGAACCGTATCCCACGGCATGGTCCAGACCGAACTGGGAGAGTTTCCCGACACGATCGGGTGCACAGACGACACCGCCGTCGTCGTCATGATCAGGCCGGACGACATTCATCTCGTACCTACGGAAGGCGCCCGCGCTCGCGTCCTCTCCCGTCAATTCCGCGGATCTGAAAATCTCTACACGGTCAGCCTCCCCTCCGGTCAAATCGTCCATAGCAGTCAAAGCTCTACGAGCGTATATCAAGCAGGTACAAGCGTAGAACTTCGTGTCTTGGCGACCCATACGGTGCTCTTCAGGCAAGAAAAATCCGCGAGCTAGCAGGATGCTGAATACGTCCGCCAGCGTCGTTCCCTGCCTTCGCCGATGCGGCTTCGCGCAGGCAGGCCTTCACTCGCTGCGGCCTTTCCGGACGGCATTTTTGAGCATCCTGCGAGAGGCCATTCCTCTTGCCTCAGGCATGGAGACCATCAAAATTCTTACTCGCAAAAATAGCTTGTCCGAAGCCTGCGAAAGGTCCATCAGTCCGACCGGCCACACGAGAGCATTGACAGGCTTTTTCACGATCTGGCATTGATAGATCCTCACGACAGGTCCAACCTCACCGGGCCGTGAATCACACAGAGAAAGTGAGACCTCGCGTATGAATGCGTTACACAACCTGGTCGATTATGGAATCATCGGCCTCTTACTGGCACTCAGCCTCTGGACCGTCGCCGTTGCGGTGGAGCGGTGGCTCTTTTACCGCCGTGTCGATCTCGCGCAATACCCCACCAACCTGGGGCTGGAAATGGCGCTCACCAAACATCTGGTCATCATCGGCACGGTGGCCGCGAACGCCCCCTACATCGGCTTGCTGGGGACCGTGCTCGGCAT
Source organism: Nitrospirota bacterium (assembly GCA_030684575.1). Taxonomy (NCBI): domain Bacteria; kingdom Pseudomonadati; phylum Nitrospirota; species Nitrospirota bacterium. The sequence continues at coordinate 95,753 of JAUXVD010000011.1, forward strand.
CATGCTCACCTTCCATACGATGGGAACCTCCGGCACCATGGCGGTCAATGCCATCATGATCGGACTCAGCCTTGCGCTCAAAGCCACGGCGGTCGGACTGCTGGTCGCCATTCCCTGTGTCGTCATGAACAACGTACTCAGACGGAAGGTGACCGAACTCCTCGCCCAACACAAGGAGCAGCATGCAACGAGACATTGACCAGATCAACGTCATCCCCCTCGTGGATGTGATGCTGGTCCTGCTGGTCATCGTCCTGACCACCGCCACCTTCATCAGCAGCGGACAAATTCCCGTCAATTTGGCCAAGGCGAAAGAAGTCGGCGATCGTAAAGAAACCCCGGTCGTGATCACCCTCACTGCCGACGGGGCGCTTTTTCTCAACGACCATGCCATTCCTGAGGGAGGGCTTCCCAATGCCCTGGCCACGGAACCTCGAGAGTCGGCTGTCGTCGTACGGGCAGACAAGGTCACCTTGCTCGAACGATTCGTGTCTGTGGTGGATGAAGTGCGGGGCCTGGGGTTTCAACAGGTCAGTCTGGAGGTCATTCGTCTGTGATCGCTGCCGGACCACCTCGATCAGGGCTCCAAAAAGAGGCGCACAGCCTGGGCTGGCTTGTCTCCGTCCTCTTACATGGTGCCGTGGCACTCTTCGCGATCGTACTGGTGACGCAGATTCAAGACTCGCCTCAAGACGAATCTTTCAAGTGGAACGTCGCCATGGTGTCGCCGACACAACCGGTCACACCCACTGCATCGCCACCCCATCAATCCACAGCTCCATCAGTTTCACCTCCACCCCAGACTCCTGCCTCTCCCCTGCAGCAGAATGCGCCGACACAGCTCCTCGCAGCACCTCAGCCCCTTGCGCAACAAACGACTCCCTCGATTGCTGAGCGAACGCCCGTCACTCCAATGGTCGCTGAGCCTCCCACACCAACGCCACTCGAACCAGTGCCGCCCTTACAATCAGCAGCTCCTACGGCACGACCAGCCGAGCCCTTCAGACATGAGGCTGTGGCACCGAGAGCTCCCGAAGCCACACCGATTCAGAAACCAGCCGAGGAACCGCCAATCGTACCAGTGCCATCTGATGCACATACGGCGCCATCGACCCCATCCGCCGCTCCCGCTTCACCACCGATCCAGACGGCCACCCTTTCCCCGACACCAACGCCCCTGACCGACGCAGCGCCCGCGCAAAATGCCGCCATCGCTCGGGCACCAGCGAACACACCGATGAAGCGCGACTATGGCTGGCTCTCAGAAGCAATTTTACGGCGAGTAGAAGAGCTGAAGCGTTATCCGGCCTCGGCCCGGGCGGAACGAGCTGAAGGGAAAGTTGTGGTGAAAGCCGTGATCAGCGAGGACGGAAGTATCAGCGAGATGGAAGTGTTTCAAAGCTCCGGGCATCCCGGTCTCGACAAGGCCGCGATGGACACCATGAAACAGGCAGCTCCCTTTCACTTGCCTCATCCATTAGGCCAGCCACGTATGACGATCAAGATTCCAATGAGTTATCGCTTGGATCGATAGACCGAACGTGGAACGGAACACGTCCAGCTAATTTCGGCAATCCAGCTGCTGCCAGTCTCTCAATGTCCCTTCGCGATCGAATGTCAGCACATAGGCGCGGCAAAAGGATGAACGGGCCGTACCAGCGTAGCCGGAGTTGGCGCTCCCTCGGTCAAAGTACGTCCAGACTACGTGACGGTCCAGACGCTCCTCAACCTTATGGGGCGAGCCATAACGCTTCGCCACCCGTTCGGCCGTGGCCTCATTGACGCGATCTTTGAAGTAGTGGGTGTCGATCTCCGAACAGGCGCCGACGACCCCTACGGCACAGAGAAGCAGAAATTGCTGAACGGTCCGCATCATTGCCCCTGCCCTCTGCCATCCGACTGCCCTGGAAACCGAACCCGGTCCTGTAACCCTGAAGAAAGAAACAGGCGGCCATCAGCACCGACGATAATCGCTTCAACATCCGGCAGCCGTTCAATGAGCTCTATGCCCTGCTCCGGCCCCATCACAAAGATACCCGTGTCAAGTCCATCCGCCCAGACCCCTTCTTTGGCGATCACCGTCACACTCTGGCAGCCCCGGGCCGGCTGAAGGGTTTGTGGATCAAGGATATGATGATACCGAACCCCGTCACGCTCGAAAAATCGTTCATAATCACCTGCTGTTGAAATGGCTTCATCTTCCAAGTCGATATAGACAAGAACTGCGCCCTCTTTGCGGGGATGTTGAATACCGACGGGAAACGTTCTTCCACCCGGTAGCTGTCCGAATGTTTTGATATCACCGGAGAGCGCCACCACTCCAGCCAAAGCCCCCGCCTTCTTCATCGCCATCACGGCATGATCTGCGGCAAAGCCCTTTCCGATTCCTCCGACATCGATCCGCATGCCCGTCTTTTCCAGATAGAGCGTCTGCTCGTGCAGATCGGTCCGAACTGCCTGCAAATTCACCAAGGGACGAAGAGCCGCTAACTCAGCCTCTGTCGGTATCCTTTGGCCTTCCGTGACATGCCAGAGATCGACGGCCGGACCGATGGCAATATTGAATCCACCACCGGTTAATTCCGCAGCCTGCTTCGCACGCTGAACAACCGTCCAGGTCTCAAGGCTCACAGGGACAGGCTTGATTCCGGCCGCCGCATTCACGCGAGAAAGCTCGCTGCTTGGGATCCAGGTGCTCAGGAGTTGCTCAAGCCGTTTCACTTCATGAAAGCCGGCATTGATCGCACTGTGCGCGGCCTGATCGGTTGGCGCCACAGCCGTAATGGACACCAACGTTCCCATGTGCATCTGCGCTCGTTTCACCACCACGGATGGAGAGCCAGGTGACAGCCCGACACATCCGGATTGCATCACCAGAACGAGGCAGAGACAGCATGAGGATGCCATTGTTCGAACCATAGACATGAACTGCCTCCTACCTGACATAACCGTGAAAAATGCAAGGAGAGCCATGACTACGACTTCCGCATCACTAAATCCTGAGCCAGCCAACGAGCTCCGAGAGCTCCGATTCACCTGATCAATCACAAGGATTACTGAGCCATCCTGGCAGAATTATAGGCAATATCCTGCAGGAAAGCATGCGCTTCCTCCTCCCAAAAACATGTACAAGGCCCCCCTTGACAATCGAGCCACCATCAGGATATTAATAATCGTTCTCAATTTCATTTAGATCGATTGGCGCTCACAATGGTCACAACAAATGCTCCTACATCACATGCCCATCACAGCGACGAAACACGTTGCGAGTGCGGACAGCTCATCGCCAAGGTACGAGGGCAAGGCCTCGAGTTGAAATGCAAACGTTGCAAACGGATTGTTGTCATCCCCTTCACCGCCATAGAGGGCTGGACAGATCTCCCGTCCAGCACCGCCTCATGAAAGGAGGATTTCGCTCATCGTCTCGTGCGAGCAGTCACGATGGAACGTCAACACGACCAGAGACCGCCGAGTCCCGAGTCGGACCACAACCCTACTCACCGTGGAGGATACCGATGAAGATCCGGTCAATCCTCGGGGCTCTTATTATCGCCAGTTTGCCGGTCATGCCGGCGTTGGCAGAGAACATGACCCCGGAGGACATTAAGAAGCTCGTCGACGAAGCCGTCAACAAACGAATGCAGGAACATGAACGCCACGATAGTCCCATGGAACGAGCCATGGAAAAGAAGGAGGGTCAGCCTGGTGCCGTCCAATACCCCACCGCGACCGGACCCATGACCGATATCAGGGTCGAGCGGAAGGGAGAAGAAAAGGTTGCCTTAGGCTTCGGTTCAACCGGGTCAGGAAAACTGATCTATGCCAAACCATTCTTGAGCGCCCCGAAGGCTACGGTTGGCGGTTATGCGGATGTCATGTACAACAACCTGTCGCGTCAGAACCTGGACAATCCCAGCCGCCATAGCTTCGGACAACAGCGAATGGTGCCCTTCATCTATGCAGACATCACCGACCACATCAAGTTCGCCACGGAAATCGAGATCGAACGCGGAGGGCAGAACGCGCCCCAAAGCGGCGACGGCTCGATGCAGATCGAGTTTGCGCAAATCGACTACCTAGTACACGAGGCCGTCAACCTCCGTGCCGGTATCCTCCTGATGCCGGTTGGCAAGTTCAACTTGCTGCACGATTCACCTTTGAACGATCTCGTAGATCGTCCCATGGTCTCTAGAATCATCATCCCCAGCACCTGGTTTGAATCGGGTGCCGGCATCTACGGCACCCTCTACCCGTCATCCCAGTCCAAGCTGGACTATGAAGTCTATGCGGTCAACGGCATGAGTCAGACTGCAGGCTCAATTACTGATGCGGGAGTGCGAGGTGCACGAGGCAGCGTCTCTCGTGATCGTGACGACAACAAGGCTGTCGTCGGCCGCCTTGCCTTCAGCCCGATGCTCGGGATTGAAGTGGCAGGGTCCGGTTATCATGGTGCCTACAAACCCTCTTCCGGGGCCATCGGAACCGGACGCATCAGCATCTTCGCACTCGACTGGACTCTCCAGAAAGGGCCATTCGAAGTGATTGGAGAATCCGCCTGGACCAGAATCAGTAATAACAACGCGACTGGTACCCCTGGGAGCGGGATCGGACCAGCCGGCATGCAGGGTTACTACATCCAGGGGAACTATCACTTCATGCCTGACGTCCTGAAAAAATGGGCTCCCAGCCACTTCTCAGATGCCTCGACCTTCACAGCGGTTGTGCGTTGGGAACATGTCGATACCGACACGGACAATCGCACGCGGAATGCGCCCAATACTTTAGGAAATCGGCGGGAGTTGGAGCGGTTGACGCTCGGTCTGAACTTCAGGCCGATCGAAGACACCGTGTTCAAGTTTGACTGGCAGTTCAACACACAGAAAAATGCAACTGGCCTGGTCAATGCTGGAGACCTGGGCACGTCGAACAGCCCGATGAATGGGAACGGATTCCTAATTCAAGCAGCGACATACTTCTAACTGACCAGGCAGGGGCTTCCCGCTGTAGCGGGAAGCCCCTGCCAAGGATTGAGTCGATTCATGGATCTAACAAAAGTCAGCCTCCTCATCATGACCGGCCTCCTGACAGCCTGCGCCTCCATGAGCGACATGCAGCAGCGATTTGCCGTCTGCAGCTATGACCATGCCTGGGAAGCGGCCCTTGAGGCCGTGAAAGATCGGGCGATCAACACGAAGGATAAGAATGGCGGGCTGATCGTGACCGGCTGGCTGGAAATCCCGATGCCGGGACGGACCTTTGGTGCCCTCCAACGCGACGTGGGGGACAGCAGAGATCGGTCCCGTATTACCCTCACGGTGAAACGACTCGACGACGTGACAAAGATCAGTTTCGTAGAAGAGCGGCAACGGTGGGCGTTCCGAGGCGGCTCTCGTCTCTTTGGCTGGGCCTCCACGGACCCATCGGACGATGTCATGCGCGATGTCCAGAGCCGACTGGACACCAAACTCAAGGAGCACAAATGTTCGCTCTCGTAACACTCTCAGCTCTTCTGTTCTCGACGGGGTTGATACTCACCGCCGAGGCATCTGCCGCCGAACGCGTCTGGGACAGTGAACTGCGCCGCTACGTCACAGAAGACGACTTTAAATACGAAGAGTTCATGACAGAAGAAGACGCGCTGAAAACCGTGCTGCCAAAATCTCAACAGGTTCGCAAGGAACTGATCCGGCTCACCGCAGAAAAAAAAGAGCTGATCGAGCAGCGGATCGGATGGAAATTTCCGGAGGATTCGTTCGAACTCTACATCGGTCAAACCGGCGACAAGATCGACGGCTATGCCATGATTCACAATACTATCGGCAAGTATAAACCCATGACTTACATGGTCGGAGTCGATGCCAAGGGCACCTGCACCGATGTCGAGCTCCTCGTCTTTCGAGATGCCAAAGGCAGTGAAGTCAGGACAAAGCGTTTCAACGCTCAGTACGACGGAAAAACAGTGACGGATCCAATTCGGATCAACAAGGACATTATCAACATCAGTGGCGCAACGATGTCCGTCCGTTCCATGAGCGCCGGCGTCAAGCGGGTCCTTGTCCTCGTGGATGAGTTTTATTTGAAACCGGCAGGATTGGGCAGCGATACGGTCGCATCCCGCAAGAGTGACAAGGGATTTTTCACATCGATTTTCGGCAACTAGAAGAAGAGGACCGTGCGTCCCACTATGAAAAATTTCAATCAGCGATTCAAACTTCGCGACTCCGATCGCCACATCAGAATGCTCTATACGCAGTTCTTACTGCTGATGTTGATCGGATTTTTATTTTCATTCTTTTGGGCCCATAGCATGACAAGCTTATCCCCTCAGGGCATTGCCGACCATTACCGCGGATCGGATGCGACCTTCGGCGAACCCATGTCGTTCCGTGAATTGGCCGAGATCACGCATTTCCATTTGTTTACCATGCCGGTGGTATTCATGATTCTCGTCCATGTCCTGTTTCTGACCAACGCCAGCCCCGCCATGAAAGTGTGGCTCTCATGGCTCTCCTTCGCCGGAGTGGGGCTCGATCTCCTGTCTCCGTGGCTCATCAGTTACGTCTCTCCTATCTTCGTCTTGACCATGCTGACCGGCGATACGCTCATGATGGTGACCTTTCTCATCATGATGTGGATTCCCCTGTATGAAATGTGGATTTTGAAACAACCGCTCATGTCCGGGAAACGCCCAGACCCGACATAATCTCGCAGCAGTGATTCGCACAACTTAGCCCGGCCAGAGGTTTTTCACCCAGAGCCCAAGATCACAAGAGTGGTCTTGGGCTTTTCATTTATTGCCCCAATGTTCATCATGAAAATATTGGAGGAGTAAACGCATCAAGATCGTTCGATCAACGAGAGACCAGAGGCCTCAGAGTCCCGAGTCAATACCCATCTCTAAACCATATTGGAGGATATCCGTGAAGACGGCATTACGACTCGGGGTACTCATCATCGCCTTGTGGCCTGGCATTTCAGCATTCGCCGAAGATACATCGCTTGAGGGTCGCATCAAACAGATCGAAGAAGAACTACGGCAGCAACGAGAAATGGTCAGGCAATATCAGGAGCATGACCGCCAGGGAAGCGCCGGTGAGCGGCGGGAGGGACCTGCAGGACAGCCCCAGGAACCAGGGATAGGGTCGCTCCCAGAGGTAGGACGGGAACGACGTATGGATCAGCAGCCGGCCCTCTCATTCGGGTCAACCGGATCTGGTCGATTGGTGTATGCCAAGCCATTCGTCACTGCGCCAAAAGCAATTGTTGGGGGATATGCAGATGCCTCCTTCCGTTCTCAACGGAAGGGGACGATCGAAAACGGTTATTCAACCATACGAAATGGCCAAGGCATCACCAATAATTTCGACCAACAACGTTTTGTCCCCTTCATCTATGGAGATATTACAGAACACCTTAAGTTTGCTGCCGAAATAGAAATTGAGCATGGGATCCGTGAGGAGGGTGGACCTGATCGTGAAATCGAATTCGGGCTTGAATTTGCGCATTTCGACTACCTGATCAAGGAGGCCATCAATTTCAGGGCAGGCATCCTGCTCTTACCTATCGGGAAGTTCAACCTGTTGCACGATTCCCCCTTGAACGATTTGACGGATCGCCCCCTCGTCAGCCAGCTTATTATCCCCACCACTGTGTCGGAAACTGGAGCCGGATTCTACGGAACATTCTACCCAGGCACCACGGACAAAGTAGATTACGAGCTCTACGTGAGCACCGGGCCCTGCGGACATGAATCGGATGGAACTCCAACGATCAACGAGGAAAATGGGACCAGAGGAGCCCGCCAGCGGAAATGCGGCGCCAGCGATGGCTTCGACATCAATAACGGTAAAGCGGTTACCGGCCGGCTCGCTTACAGCCCGTTTCTCGGCGTTGAAATTGCCGGGTCTGGATACTACGGCAATGCCTCGCCCAGCAGCTACAACCCCCTGAGCATTACCGCACTCGATTGGACGCTCCAACGAGGACCATTTGAAATCCTCGGCGAAGCGGCATGGGCCTATGCCAGAGGTAATTCCAAAGCCATCCCGAATAATCAATTAGGATTCGCACCAGGATCGCTCCTGACTAGCCTCGGCGGCAACAGCCTCGGCATCGCCCCTCAACGCATGGACGGTCTCTATCTGCAAGGCAACTATCATTTCATGCCTGAATGGCTGTCGAAGCTATCCCCTAAACGATTCGGACCAGGCTCAACATTCACCGCCGTCTTTCGCTACGACCGGGTGAATACAAACCAGGACAATAAGCAGGGAGGGTTTGGGGAACTTGAGCAATATTCTTTCGGGATTAATTATCGCCCCCTCGAAGATGCCGTCATTAAAGCAAGCTGGCAATATCAACCCAAGGCCTTTGACCCGAACTCTACGTCGAGAATTCATAACAATGCCTTGGTGCTCTCTGTCGCCACATACTTCTAGTACAAGGGCCATCAAGGGTCATCGGAGGCCACCAGCCATATGAACCACGGGCATCGGAAACCTTGACGGCCATGGATACAGCGACAATGCCACCTCCGCTCGCCAGCATCTTATTCATGCTGGATAAGATTGATCGTCTTCGCATACCCGCGTCCACTGGCCGGGAGGTCGAATGTATCCTCGTACGGCAAGTGAGCAGGGAGTTGGATCGTGGGCTCCCGTGGCAAGAAGGTCACGGGCGCCGCACGGCTGCGACCTCGTTACTGATCGGAGAAGCACTCGGTCTCGCTCCTGCCCAGTTGCACGACCTCACGCTCGCCGCGTTGCTGCATGACATCGGACTGTTGATGCTCCCGTCCCATCTTGCTGAACGCACGGACTCCCTCAATCACGAATGCTATCTCGCCATTCAGAACCATTCACGACTTGGCGCGACGCTCCTTGAGCCATTTCTGTTCTTGAAGGAAGCGGCAATCCTTATTGCCCATCACCACGAACGCTGGGACGGGTCCGGCTATCCCTACGGAATCAGAGGCGCCTTTGTCCCCCTCGGAGCAAGAATTTTGGCCATTGCCGACGCGTACGACGCGATCAAAGTGCCGGACTCAAGTTCTTCTATCAGAAATCTGGTTGCGCTCAGGATTCTCCAGGTGTCATCAGGGACCCAATTCGATCCGGCTTTGGTGCAAGTCCTTTTTCGGATTATGAACGCCCTACCAGAGCATGACCGCACGAATTTCCCACTTACGACCAACACTTTACTAACACAGTAGAAATAGGAGCACCTCAATGGTTGCCTTATCCGCTCGGCTCATCCCCCACGCAGTCTCAGCCATTCTTGGCTCTCTGTTCCTCGTTGCATGCGGATCTGGCGGAAATACGGGAGCCGCTCCGGCTTCTGTTGCTGCGACAGGGACTCCCGGCGCAGAAGAAGCCGTCGGTGAACGACTGTTTCTTGAAACCAGGTTCGCGCAAGCCTTCAAAGTATTCTTGGATAATAACGGCAACGTGAACGATCCGAACGCCGACGACGCCGTCGTCAGAACCGTCGAAACCACCATGCCTGGATCGCCGATACCAGGATCAATCAGCCCGGGCCCCTTCAACGGTCTCTCCATGAATTGCCGCGCCTGCCATATGGTAGATGAGGTGCCGACAGCGGCGGGGGGAGGTATGCGGACCTATGCCGACTTCGCGCGCCGGAGCCCAATTCCAGCGCGTGCCGACGGCAAGACGCATGCACCGCGTAATTCTCCTGCGCTGGTCAATTCTACGCTGGATCGAACCGGTGGGGGCCTGTTCCATTTCGATGCGGAATTCAACTCGATGGAAGATTTAGTCGCGGCCACATTCACAGGCAGGAACTACGGATGGCTCCCCGGTGAACGAACGCAAGCCATTGCCCACCTCGCACGAGTGGTGCGAGGCGACAATGGATCGTTCAACCTCGCAGATCCATCCAGCGGTTTGTCCTACCGCATTCTGTTCACCGGAACGAATGCCGCCATCCCAGACGATCTCCGCCTTCCGCCACAGTTCCGTGCCTTTGTGGGATCGGGCACCGATCAGGAGATATTCGACGCCGTCGTAAAAGTCGTCGCCGCCTATGTCAACGGCCTCCTCTTCTCGCAAACCGACGACAATGGCACCCCGATTCGCTCGCCCTTCGATGTGTTCCTGGAGATCAATGGCCTGCCTCAGCAGCCGAACACCAATGAGTCGCCGCTCGACTACAGCCGACGGCTGCGGGCCCTTCTCAACGCGCCAGGGTTCAGCCCGCAATTCGTGACGTCCAACCCGAACCGACCGGATGGCCAGTTTCAGTTCCATCCCTCGCAGAACTTCGAATTCGGAGCGGCTGAGTTGGCAGGGCTAAAGATATTTTTAGCAGAGCCGGCAGCGCTGCCCGCTTCACCGGGTGAATTGACTGCGGGAAGGATCGGTAACTGCATCAGCTGTCATGCTGCGCCGAACTTTACGGACTTCAAACTGCACAATACGGGCACGACCCAACAAGAGTTCGACGACGTGGCGGTCGGCGCCGGCCATGCCCCTGGATCGTTTATGGCGCTCTCCATCCCCACCCTAGCCGCACGAACAGCCAACGATCTTCCTGCGACCGAACAACATCCCACCGCGAGCGACCGGTTCCGATCGATCCCTTCAGCGGGAACCACGTTGACAGATTTAGGGGTCTGGAATGTCTTTGCCAATCCCGACATGCCTGGCCCTCAAGCTAAGATCAGAGCCATCTTATGCGATGACCAACAGCCCTGCCCGCTAGGAGAGAGCACTCTGCTCGATCGGGCTATCGCCCGATTCAAAACTCCAGGCCTTCGGGACCTGAGCCACTCTGCTCCCTATATGCATACGGGACAGTTCGACACATTGGACGACATCATCGGGTTCTATCGCGGAGTCTCCGCGCAAGCGCGCGCGGGATCACTGCGAAATGGCGCAGCCCAACTCCAGGGCATCGCGTTGACCGCCGGCGATCTCGCGTCGCTGGTCGCATTTTTACAATCGCTGAACGAGGACTACCAATAGGAGCAGTCGAAAGCGCTTTGACCGTGCAGCCGGTGCCCGACACACCGGCCACGAAGTGGGAGTGCCATCCCACTTCGAGTGGCGGGGGCCCTCACGTCCTCCTGAGGCCCCCCGCCCTCTCATACATGCAGGAGCATAGAGCTGTGCTGGATCGTGCAGGGCGAAGAGGGAACAGCAGCTACTTCTTGATGTGCTCGGCGAGGTACCGGTCGAGTCCCACTTGATCGATCGTTCTGAGCTGGGTCTCAAACCAATCGACATGCTCCTCCGAGTCCACCACCATGTCTTCCATCAAGTGGCGGGTGGTGAAATCTCCAACCTTCACGCAATGGACAATGGCTTTGCGGAGAGACTCGACATCTTCACGTTCAAATCCAAGATCAGCCGTGAACAGGTCTTGTACCGTGCGGCCCGCCATCACCTGATCGAGATGCGAGACATCCGGAGTCCCGTCCAGATAGAGAATGTGATCGATCAGACCTGAAGAATGACTGACTTCCTCTTGCGCCAGATGGCTGAAATGTTCATGCAGCCGCTCATAACCCCAATTCTTACACATGGCCGCATGCAGCAGGTATTGATGTACGGCTGTCAGCTCCGACTTCAACACCTGATTGAGGAACTCGACGACGCCTTCTTTGGCTTTCATGGTCTCCCTCAGCTCTCTTTCTTGATCTGTTCGGCGAGATAGTTCTCCAGGCCGACTTGCTTGATCGTTTCCATCTGCGTTTCGATCCAGTCGATATGCACATCGACATCCTTCGCCATATCTTCGAACATGTGGCGGGTCGTGAAGTCCAGAACCTTCGTGCAATGGACGATGCCTTCGTTCAGCAATGTCAGCATTTCATGCTCAGCCTTGAGGTCGAGCTTGAGCTGCTCAGGAACCGTTTCCCCCACCTGAACGGTATTCATGCGTTGCACGTTCGGCACACCCTCCAGATAGAGGATGTGCCCAATGAGTTCATCGGCATCCTTCATCTCGTCGATGCTGCGTTCCCGAACTTTATGCTGGAGCCGCTCATAGCCCCAGTTCTCACACATCTTGGCATGGACGAAGTATTGATTGATCGCGGTCAGATCTGCAGTCAGCACCTTATTCAGGACGTTGACGACACCCTCTTTAGCTTTCATGGTTTCTCCCCTTTCTTACATTGGATTGGCCCTCATCGTCAGGGGCGCACAGGTGGGTCATCCGAACCGAAGGCTCAGGTAGAACACATACGTCCATTATCGGCACCTGCCAGCCATTCGTCAACCGAGCGGCAGGAGATAAGGCCGTTCATCAGCCGGCACCGATGACATGATTGCTCATTGTCGATTCAATCGAGAAGGCGAGGAAAGGAAAGAGACAATAGCCGTGGCTCGAAATGGCGTGAACGATGTTTACCCGGCCTCGCGATAGCCACAGGCTTCGTCGCGGCATTGGACGCTTCGTCCAACTTGTTTAGTCACTTTTTCTATGAGAAACGGGGCGCTGCAGGTCGGGCAGGCCTTGTTAATCGGACGATCCCACATGGCATATTCGCATGCCGGATATTTGCTGCAGGCGAAAAATGCCCGCGCGCCCTTCTTGGTGCGTTTCTGAACGAGATCGCCTCCACAGTCTGGCTGTGGACATTTCACACCCAGCGCAAGCGGCTTGGTCGTCTTACATTCCGGGTACGCGGAGCAGGCAATGAACTTGCCAAATCGCCCGGTCTTCACCACCATCGGACTACTGCATTTCTCGCACTTCTCATCCGTCGTCAGCTCAATCTTCGGGACGATCTTAATGGTGCCGTCCGCAAGCTTTTCGAAGTTCTGCGTGTTCTTGCAAGGCGGCTTATCCTTATACGCAGGACAGGCGAGAAACTTTCCATTCCGTCCCCATTTAATCTCCATCATCTTGCCGCACTTCTCGCAGGGAAGATCCGTCGGTGGCTCGACGATGTCCTTGGGGCCTGGAATAGTTTTGGCCTTCTCCAGATCTGTGGTGAAGGTCCCGTAAAACTCACGCACGGCCGTCACCCAGGGCTTATTGCCTTCTTCGACTGCGTCCAACTCCTCTTCCATGTGCGAGGTGAAGTCGACATTGATCAGGTCAGGAAATCCCTTCAGCAGGAAGTCGTTGACGGTCCTCCCGGTTTCGGTGGGGCCGAACCGCCCATCCACCTTCTCGGCATATTTCCGATCCTGAATCGTCGAAATGATGCTCGCGTACGTGGATGGCCGACCGATGCCTTTTTCTTCCAATTCTTTAATCAACAATGCTTCGTTATACCGGGGAGGCGGTTGGGTGAAATGCTGCTTCGAAAGTACGCCAGGAACCGTCTGCCCCTCCAACGACACAAGCTGTAACGTCTCTCCCTCGTTCAACATCGGCAACTGACGTTCCGCCTCGTCCTCAACCTCCTGTTCGCCTTTTTGCTTCTGTGCGAACAACTCCTTATCGACTCCCTCCATATAGACGATCGTATGGCCTGGAAACTTCACGACGGTGCCGGTCGAGCGAAAGAGAAACTTCTCCTTCGTCTTGACAGGGCTCGAGTCTACGCGAGTCACGTCGAAGATCGCGGGGACCATCTGTGAGGCAATAAATCGATTCCAGATCAACTGGTACAGCCGATAGACATCCAGCTCTAAGTACTGCTTGATCGATTCCGGGTCACGGGACGCCGACGTGGGGCGAATCGCTTCATGTGCTTCTTGCGCCGCTTTCTGCGTTTTATAGAGGTTCGGCGTGGCAGGCAAATATTCTGCCCCGAACCGCTCCTGAATCACCTGCCGCGCTTCGTTCATCGCCTCGGTCGAGATACGGGGAGAGTCTGTTCTCATGTAGGTGATGAGACCGGTCTGGCCCTCCGCCCCTATTTCGATGCCTTCATAGAGCTTCTGCGCCAACGTCATCGTTTTCTTCGACGAGAAATGCAGCTTACGCGCCGCTTCCTGTTGCAGCCGGCTGGTGATGAAGGGGGCGACCGGATTCCGTTTCTTTTCTTTTCGCTCAATCGAATCGACGACGAACGCCTTCCCCTGGATGGCATCGACGACGCGCTGCGCGTCGGTCGCGGTCTCAATCGACGCGTCCTGTCCATTGATCTTCATCAGCTTGGCGTCGAACGACGGAGGGTTGGTCCCGGACAACAACACGGCAATCGACCAGTACTCTTCCGCCCGAAACGCTTCTCGTTCCTGTTCCCGTTCGCAAATCAATCGCATCGCCACGGACTGAACCCGACCCATACTGAGTCCTCGCCGCACTTTGGTCCAGAGCAATTGGCTGCCTTGATACCCGACGATCCGATCCAGCACCCGGCGGGCCTGCTGCGCATTTACCAGTTTCATATCGACTTGCCCGGGCGACTGCAGGGCGCGCTTAATAGCCGATTCCGTGATTTCATTGAAGAGGACCCGGAACACCTTACCCTCTGGTTGACCCTTCGATTTCAACTTGGATTTGGACTTCGATTTTGTTTTGGGCTTTTCGAGCAATTCCTGTTCGAGATGCCAGGCGATGGCTTCGCCTTCTCGATCGGGGTCCGACGCAAGATATACCTTGTCGGCCTCTTCCGCCTTTTTCTTAATGTCCGCCAAGACCTTCGTCTTCCCCTTGATCGTCACATATTGGGGCTCAAAATCGTGCTCCAAATCGACCCCAAGCTTGCTGGTGGGAAGATCCTTAATATGTCCGACCGAGGCCATGACGGTATACCCACGCCCCAGGTACTTGCTAATGGTGCGCGCTTTCGTCGGGGACTCGACAATGATGAGTGACTTGGCCATGAAGACTCCGATTCGCTACGAGGGTGACCCTCTCATCCGTACCAAATAATACACGTCCGTGCAACTGTTCGATAATTATGTTCGAAGATACCGCTGTCCCGGCAGCTGTGCGACTTGCTGTCGAAGCTCCAAGGACAAGAGCGCGGCCATCACGGTGGGCACCGGCATCCCTGTGGCAACAATCACGTCGTCCACGGTGAGCGGATCGTACGACAAGACATCATACACCAGCTGTTCTTCTTTACCCAACTGATCGCTGCCCCCTTTCTTCGTCTGAGAAGGCCGCAGGCGCAGGCGTAACGCCGGCTCCAGTTGCGGCAACACCACATCGATGACGTCCTGTGCATGCTCGATCAAGGCCGCACCATCTTTGAGCAAGGCGTTCGTCCCGCGACTGGTGTCTTGCTTCACAAAACCAGGAACGGCAAAGACCTCCCGGCCTTGCTCAGCAGCCAGTCTCGCGGTAATCAACGATCCGCTGTTGATCGCCGCCTCTGTGACGATCACCCCCAGAGACAGACCGCTGATGATACGATTTCGCCTGGGGAAATGGTGGCTATGGGGAGGCGCGCCCACCGGCGCCTCAGATAGGATGGCCCCGCGCTCCTCAATCTGTCGGCGTAATCGGTCATGTTCCGGCGGATAGGTTCGATCGATTCCGCATCCAAGGACGGCAATGGTTCGACCCTGCGCGGCCAGCGCGCCTCGGTGGGCAGCCGCGTCAATACCGCGTGCAAGTCCACTCACCATCGTCATACCTGCTGCCGCCAAATTGTAACTGAGCTCCTCGGTCATGATACGCCCGGCCGCCGTCGCCCGCCTGGCGCCTACGATGGCGATCGCCAGCTCATCCTGCTCAGTCAATGTGCCGGTGATATACAAGAGAGGTGGAGGGTCCGCAATCATCTTCAGCCGGGCGGGATAGGTGGGGTCCAGCACGCTCCGGATTTCAATGCGCCCATGCTCGATCGCCCGGATCTCCCGCTCAAGAGTCCGGCAGGCAGAATCATCAGGTCCTCGCCTGATCGCGTCTGCCAACTCCAAACTGCACCCGCGCTGGATCAATTCATCACGGGAGGCGCCCAGAACGGCTTCTGGTGAGTGCCAAGCCCGAACGAGTCGCAGAACCGTCAGGTCCCCCACTCCATCGATCGCTTGCAGGCGGAGCCAGGACTCTAACCGCGCCCTGGTCATCGGCTGACCAAAGGAAGGCTGGGGCACCTCAAAAGAAGAGTCCTCACGTACAGGCTGGCTAGAAGGCTGCATAGGCCTCGTCGCACGGGAAACTGCAATCGTTACAGCACTGCGAGATCGTACTGTTCCAGATGCAAATGTTCGTCCGGCATGACAATGATTTTTGCGGCGCACTCGCGTTCCACGGCCTCAAGGCCTGGCCGCTCTTCATCTTGCATCAGCCCGACGACTGAGGGATGGGCACCGACAACGATCCGTTGCGGCTCGGGACCGCTGCCGATCCGGCGGACATCGCGGAAGATCTCATAGACCACTGTGGTCGGAGACTTCGTATAACCCCGCCCTTCGCAATAGTGGCAGGGCTCGGAGAGGGAACGCAGAAGATCCTCCCGCACCCGTTCACGAGAAATCTCGATCAACCCCAAGTCGGAAATCCTGGACACTCTAGTGCGAGCCTTGTCGGTGGACATCGCATCGAGCAACGCGTGATAGACCTTGTCGCGATTTTTCTCCCGTTCCATGTCGATGAAGTCGACGATGATGATCCCGCCGATTCCGCGCAACTTCATCTGATAGGCCACTTCTTTCGCGGCCTCCAGATTGTTCCGAAGAATGGTCTCCTCCTGATCGCGCTTCCCCACGAACCGGCCGGTATTGACGTCGATGACGGTCATCGCTTCCGTATGGTCGATTACGAGATGCCCGCCGGACTTGAGCCAGACTTTGCGGCTAAGCGCCCGCGCCATTTCCTGCTCCACGCCCAGATGATCGAACAGGCTTTCGTCTTTGTCGTAGAAGTGAATGCGCGAGGTCTGTTCTGGCGAGAATCGCTGCACGAAATCACGGACGGCCTGATATTCTTCCCGCGAATCGATCCAGAGTCGATCGACTTTCTTGCCGAACAGATCGCGCACGACGCGGAAGCTCAAGCTCAGGTCGGCATGGAGCAACGCCGGGGCTCCCTTCTGCTCGCGCTTCGACAGAATGTCCTGCCAAAGCACATGCAAAAAGTCGACGTCGGATCGCAGTTCGTCTTCCTTGACCCCTTCGCTCACCGTACGGACAATGTAACCACAGCCGGGATGCCGGACGCGCTTCATAATGTCCTTGAGCCTGGCTCGCTCCTCATCGCGGGCGATGCGGCGGGACACGCCGATGTGCTCGACGTTGGGCATGAAGACGAGATACCGGCCTGGGAGCGACACATAGGTCGTGACCCGTGAGCCCTTGGTGCCGATCGGGCCCTTAGAGATCTGCACCATCAGCTCCTGCCCTTCACTCAGCAACTGCTCGATCGGCTTGGAGCTTTGACGGCGAGGACCCAGCATATCCCCATCTTTGTCGGCATCCTTGTCGTCCTCATCCGCATCGACAAGTGTGTCGCCCGGCTCGGAGTCCAACGACAGATCCGACACGTGCATGAAGGCCGCCTTCTCAAGGCCGATATCCACAAAGGCCGCCTGCATACCAGGCAACACCTTCGCGACTTTTCCTTTATAAATATTCCCGACGAAGTCCTTGTGTTTGGCGCGATCTCCGAAGAGATCCGTCACCACTCCGCCGTCCAAGACCGCCACGCGAGTTTCCTCGCGTGCGACTGTAATGGCAATTTCTACTCCCATACCCACCCCTTCCATTCAGAAGAACCGTCGAGCCGATGTACAAGACGAACGCGGGGAAATCCCCAGGTTCCGGCCTCCACTCGACACCTCATCGGCTGACGGTCCACACCGTACATAATATAATCTCTTGCCTCGATCTCGATTGATTCGAGACCACACAATCACCCGATCGCTAAAAAAAACTTAATCGACGACGTTTGACGTTCAAGAGCAGACCGAGCGACGCCATCGTCATAATCGTCGCGCTTCCGCCGTAACTCATGAGCGGAAGGGGAATGCCCACAATGGGAAACATCCCCGCCGTCATCCCGATATTGACCACCACACAAAAACACAACATGCAGATGACCCCGACCGCCAGCAACGCCCCGAGTTGATCCTTCGCGCGCGCGACAATTTCTAATGACAGCCAGATCAACGCCACAAACAGGATCAAAAGCGCCAACACTCCGAGAAATCCCCATTCTTCGGCAAAAACAGAAAAGACAAAGTCCGTATGCCCCTCGGGCAAAAACTTTAATTGGCTTTGGGTCCCTCCGTAGAGGCCCTTCCCTGTCAGCTCTCCCGCGCCAATAGCAATTCTCGATTGGAGCGCATGGTATCCCTTGCCTCCAGGATCGTAGGCCGGATCGACGAAGGCCATAATGCGCTGCCGCTGATAATCATGCAATGACCCCCACATCATCTCCCAGGCGAAGGGAAACAACATCAGCGAAAACAGGAGGATCACACCCAATGCCTTCGACCGCATCCCTACCATCAACAACATCGCGGCATAAACCGCCAAGAAGCTCAATCCGCTCCCAAGGTCAGGCTGCTTCAGGATCAGGAGTAGCCCCGGCAGGACCAATAACCCTGGGAGGACCACTCGCTGAAGCCAACCGACTCGTGGCGCCTTTGAATAATAGTGCGCCAAGGTCACAATGAGCACCAGCTTTGCGAACTCCGATGGCTGGAACGCGAAGGGCCCCATCGGGATCCACCGTTGCGCACCTCGGCTGCTTTTCCCCTCAAACAGCACGACCGCCAGCAGGACGAGGATGATGACATACGCAGGATACGCTAACCGGGCGATTCGATGATAGTCCGAGAGCCACATCACCAGAAATGCGACCGTACCGAGCGCAATCCACACAATCTGTTTGGCATAAAACGGGAACGCGACGCTTTGATCATGCGTCACGCTATAAATCGACAGGACGCCGACCCCCAGGATGACAAAGATCAGCCCGATAAAACGGAAGTCGAAATTGTCAAAACCCCGGCTATTGATCACCCGATCGATCATCTCGTTTCCTGTCCTCCGATATCCGCTTCCCGCGCCACGGTACCATCCGGCACCGCGGCAGGAGCGGGGAGATTCAATTTCACATAGGTCTCGATCAGCACTTTGGCGAGGGGGGCCGAGGCGGACCCTCCGTGGCCCATATGTTCACCCAACACTGCGACGGCGATCGTAGGCGCCTCGACCGGAGCGAAGGCCACAAACCAGGCATGATCGCGAAACTTCTTGGGAATATCCTTCTCCGCCCTCTTCTCTTTGCTCAACGCCGTCGTCTGAGCCGTACCGGTCTTTCCTGCAATGGTTATCAACGCCGACTTCGCCCGCGTAGCCGTACCCTCTGTCACCACCCCGGCCAACGCCTCTTTGATCAATGGCAGAATTTCAGGCCTCAGCTTCAAGGTGCGCTTGGGGACCACAGGTCTTTCTTCAAACACTCCAGTCGCCCGATCCATCACAGCCCTGACCAATCGCGGACGAAAGGTCACGCCGTCGTTTGCGACCGTACCGATCAAACTCGCCATCTGGAGCGGGGTCACATTGACATAGCCCTGACCAATCGATGCCGAGATCGTTTCGCCCGGCAACCACGGCTCATTCTTGGCTTTCTGTTTCCAAGCCGCAGACGGCACGATTCCAATCCGTTCTGACGGCAGCTCAATCCCCGTCTCCTCACCCAAGCCGAACATATGCGCGAAGGAGGCCATCGTCTCGATCCCCATCCGCTGACCGACCGTGTAGAAATACACATCGCACGATTGTATGAGTGCGCGCCGGAGGTCGACCGAGCCATGTCCGCCGGCCTTCCAGTCGCGATAGAGCCGCCGGCCGAACTGATACCCTCCATTACAATGAATCGTCGTCGACGGGGTGACCGTATTGGACTCTAACGCTGCCGCGGCCATCATCACTTTGAAGACCGAACCAGGCGGGTACTGGCCTTGCGAGGCACGATTGTTCAATGGGCGCCCTTCATTTTGCACGATCTCAGCCCATTGTTTCGGCGTAAGTTCACGCGAAAGGACATTCGGATCGAAACCAGGACGGCTGGCCATAGCCAAGACATCACCCGTCCTGGGGTCAAGCGCGACGATTGCACCCGACTCCTCCCCCAAGAGGCTTTCTGCCACTTTTTGCAGCCGCACATCGATCGTGAGGTATAAATTATCTCCGGCGTGAGCCTGCTCCACAACCACGGTTCGCTTCTCGTGACCTAACGCATCGACTTCAATACTTTTCTGCCCGGCCTGCCCGCGCACGAGCCGGTCGAAAAACTTCTCCACACCATATTGGCCGACAATACTGCCCTGGTGCAGATCGGCAAATTCAGGCTTCTCTAACTGCTCGGGCGAGACTTCCCCGACGTACCCCAATAGATGCGAGGCTGTGACACCACCGGGATAGTTCCGCTGCGATTCGACTTGTACCATCACGCCAGGCAAATCCAAACGATGCGATTCGATGAGCGTCGCCTCTCGCAAAGATAGACGGTCCTTCACCTTGCGCGGGAGTTGCTTGCTGCCGCGAGCCGTCAGCTTCTTCCTCACGAGGGCCTCATCCAGGCCCAAGAGATTGGTCAGTTGTTCGATGAGCAGCTCGCGATTTTTGACGTCTTCGAGCGAGACATAGAGCGTAAAACTGGGGACATTGTTCGCCAGCAACACTCCGTTGCGATCGTAGATCAGGCCTCGAGCCGGCTCCATGATGACGGAACGGGTACGATTGTTCTCGGAGAGATCGCGGTAGTAGGGGCCTTCACGAATCTGTAAATGCCAGAGCCGCAACGCCAATAAGCCCACGACGAGCAGCAACCCCACGCGCAGAATGATCAGTCGGCGTTGGAGCTCACCAAGTTCAGAATCGTGCAGACCTGCTGTTGCCATGACTCACCATCACTATTCCAGCACATCCATCAAAAGGACGAGTTATTCGGTTCTCAGGCGGGTCACATCAAATCGTTGGGAGAGCAGCCAATAGAGCCCCGCTCCAACCGCCCCGTCAAAACAAGCCTGAGGCAGGACGGTCGACTCCACGACCCCCCACATTTGAGACATATCGATATTTTTGAAATTTACCAAGGCCAGCAACCCACTTGCCACGGAGACCAGCAGCAACCCCACGCCCAACGAGATCGACGTCACTTGCGACACCTGCCGTCCTAAGAATCCGGCCAAGAGCCCAACGCCCCCGTACGTGAGAAGGCTGAGCCAAAGTTCACCGGCCGAGAACAGGCTCAGGACCCATCCGATCGCGAGCCCCAGGAGAAGACCTTCCATTTCGCCGGCAAAAAGTCCGATAAACACAGCAGCCACAAGTCCCATATCCGGTTTGATATTCCACACACTCACATGCGGCAACACCGTCGTTTGCAGGGGAACGAGCAGTACGACCAACGTCAGATAGAAGAGAAATTTCATGGCGACGGCTTTCCTGGAAGATCCATTTCTCCCATCGCCTTCGTCGACTGTCCGTACGATGTCTGAATCACCAACACCTCTTCGACCCGACCGACATCGACTTCCGGCATGAGTTCAGCCGATTGAAACAATGCGCCTTCCTGCTTGTCGATATGTGTAATCGTGCCGAGCGCGAGGCCGCGCGGGAAACCTCCAACCAAGCCAGAGGTCACGACCCGATCACCGTCTCGAAGCGTCGAGAGCAACGGGATATATTTCAACTGGGCCAGACCTTGCTGGGTCCCTTCCACAATGCCTTCGTCTCTTGTCCGCTGAATAAGACCGGCAATGGCGTTGTTCGGATCCGTAATCAAGAGCACCACCGAGGATGCTCCCGTCGTTTTCACCACACGCCCGACAACGCCAGCGGGCGTGATCACCCCCATGTCCGGCTTGATTCCGTCGCTCTCACCCTTATTGAGGATGATGGCACGATAGCGGTTCGTGGCATCACGCCCGATGACTTGCGCGGCCACCATGGCCGGAAGCGCTTGCTCCTTAAATTGCAGCAAGGCCGTCAATCGTTCAGTGGCGGCAGCCGACTCGCGCAACTGGCTGTTTTGCCCGCGCAACGACTCCATGTCTTTCCGTAATTGTTGATTTTCCTCCCGGACCCCTTGCAACGCCACATACTGCTGCCACCGGTCGGCGATGCCCGTATCGATCGATGCAACAGCCTCAAGCGGAACACGCACGACGTGTCCGACTGGCCCATCCAGATATTGTAAGAGTCCTTGGATTTGACCGGGAAGCAGGAAAAGCGCCGCCACGAGCAGTGCGAAGCAGACAAACGCCAGACGTCTGGCACCGGAGGAAAAACGAGAGTTTACCATCCACATAAGGAAGTGAGGGATGGAACCTTATCGGTACGTATTGGCCTGGGACATGACCGACACTTTGGCAAGCAGATCCAGCTCATCGAGGATTTTTCCGACTCCCAACACGACAGAAGTCAAGGGATCGTCCACGGTGATGATCGGCAGATTCGTTTCTTCTCGAAAGCGCGTATCCATGCCCTTCAGCAGAGATCCCCCGCCCGTGAGAACGATGCCACGATCGATAATGTCTCCCGCCAACTCGGGCGGGGTATTCTCCAGTGCCACTTTAATCGCGTTGACGATTGTCCCGATCGGCTCCTGCAACGCTTCCCGGATTTCCGAGTCATCCACCACCAACGTGCGTGGAATGCCGGAAATCAAGTCGCGCCCCTTGATCATCATAGTCTTGCGTTCCTCAAAGGGATAGGCGGAGCCGATTTCGAACTTGATCCGCTCTGCCATATGTTCACCGATGAGGAGATTATATTTCTTCTTAATGTAATTCATGATCGCATCGTCCATGCGATCGCCTGCCACTTTGACGGACTCGCTATAGACGATCCCACCGAGGGAAATCACCGCGATATCGGTCGTACCGCCGCCGATATCGACTACCATGTTGCCGGAAGGCTCGGTGATCGGAAGACCCGCACCAATGGCCGCCGCCACCGGCTCTTCGATCAGATACACTTCGCGGGCTCCGGCTAACTCGGCCGAGTCACGGACCGCCCGCTGCTCAACCTGCGTGATACGCGACGGCACACCGATAATGATGCGAGGACGCACGAAGGCGCTGCGGTTGTGCGCTTTCTGAATAAACCGCTTTAACATCTGCTCGGCCATTTCGAAGTCGGCGATCACGCCTTCTTTCATGGGCCGCACGGCAATAATGTTACCCGGTGTGCGTCCCAACATTCGCTTTGCTTCTGTGCCGACTGCAAGTACTCGTTCGGTTTTTTTCTCAACCGCGACGACCGATGGTTCGTTCAGAACGATCCCTTTCCCGTGCACATAGACGAGCGTCGACGCCGTCCCCAGGTCGATGGCTAGGTCGTTTGAGAACCACCCGAAGATGTCACTTGCAAAACCCACGATTGCTCTCCCTTCCCCTCAACCTCTGAACTGCGCACTCAGTCGGGCAACGCCAGTCGACCCGCATCGAGCACCTGAGTACCGGCGATCTCGTCACCAAGACGCCGCCCCTGTTCGTTCCCAATGATCAAAACCCCTTCGAGCGCTATGATCGCGACCGATACAATCCACCCCACATACGGGATGGCAAAAGCTAATTGCGCGACCGCAAAGGGTAAATTTCGAATAATGGATTCCCGAAACCCTGCAGACTCATGCCGGTCTGGAAGCACCGTCTGGAGACCGATCAACCGTTTCCCGATACTACGCCCGCCGGCAAATCCATCAGCAATCAGTATATACGCCAATCCTGCAAGAAAACCTACTGGCACGATCATTTGATCGGCTGCTGCGACGATGAATACATCGATGAGCTTGGCAATACCTCGGTTCAGGACCTGCGCCTTCGGATAGATCCCAGCACCGATTGAATGACCCCCGCGAACCTCCTCGGCCAAGTGCTCTCCTTACAATTAGGGGCAAAGTATAACAAATCACATTACTGAGCACAAACAAAGACCGTTCTCCAGCAGGTCGACAGGACAAATGCGACGCCGTGCCTTCACGGACAGAGACCGCTGCTCAATCGTGAAATCCCAACACAGGAAGCGCGGTCGTGCCTTGCCTTTACACAGATCCCTGAGTACAATCCGTGTGCACGAAAATTTCCGAGGAGTTGTCATGATCAAATTGATGCGTGAAGCGTCCCATAGTTATCCCTGGCTCCTCAAGGGCCTCATGGGGATCCTTGCCCTCGCCTTCGTCATCACCATGGGCTGGTGGGGTTTTGACGAACAGTCCGGCTCCGTCGTTGCCTCAGTCGGAGACCTCACCGTATCTCGCGACGAGTTTCGCCGGGCCTACGAAAATACCTACCGCTTCTACAAGGATAAAGTCCCCGGAGAGTTCAAGGACGAAACGATCAAGCAGTTTGTCGTGGATCAACTCATCGACAATCGGACCTGGCTCATCGCGGCCAAAAACATGGGCCTCACCGTGGCGGATGAGGACCTGCGAGAAGTCATCATGCAGATCCCCGACTTTCAAAAAAATGGAGTATTTGACCCCGAAATCTACCAACGACTCCTGGCAGCGAACCATCTGACGCCCGCGACATTTGAAGCCATGGAAGAGAAGGAAGTACTGAGCAACAAAGCCAGGCTGATCATCCGTGACGCCATCGCCCTGACCCCCGCCGAACTTGCCGAGGCACAGGCCCTCACTGTGCGGCAAACGGAATCGGACCCGGCAAAGGCCGCCGAAGCCAAGGACCGCGCGTTACAGGACGTCCTCTTTCAAAAGCAACAACGCGCGCTGCTAGCCTATACCGAATCGCTCAAAACAACGCTTCCCATTACCATTCACCGCGAGCTCTTGTGAGAAACAGGCGCGTGGCCTGAGGCAAGAGGCTAACAGTTTTCTCGCGACACCTCTTTCCACCATCCGCTTGCTCACCACTTACAAAATCAGCATCGCGTCGCCATAACTATAGAAGCGGTACCGCTCGCGAACCGCCTCGGCATAGGCCTCTCGAAGAAATTCTGTCCCGGCCAACGCGGAAACCAGCATCAACAATGTGGTACGCGGCAGGTGAAAATTCGTGAAGAGCGCGTCGATCACTTTGAAGGAAAACCCTGGCGTCATGAAGATGTCCGTCTCGCCCCGATAGGGCCTGATCTGGCCGTCAGCACGAGCCGCCGTTTCGAGCGCACGTACGGCAGTCGTCCCAACCGCGACGATCCGTCCTCCTTCCGCCCGCGTATGCTCGATGGCACGAACCGCCTCTGCTCCGACATCGATCCATTCTGTGCCCATCTGATGGTCTTCGATGTGATCGACTTTCACCGGCTTGAATGTTCCGATACCGACATGGAGCGTGATGCTCGTAAGACCGACTCCTCGCTGTTGCAGCCGTGCCAGCAATTCCGCGGTGAAATGGAGCCCAGCCGTCGGTGCGGCAATCGCACCCTCATGTTGCGCAAACAGCGTTTGGTACCATTCACGATCTTGATCGGTCGGCGCTCGTTTTAAATAGGGCGGAAGCGGCATTCGGCCATGTTCCCGTAACCACTCAACGAACGGGACCTGACTCTCGACCCGCACCGTCGTTCTGGCCGAGTCACGCTCGATCACCTCCGCAGAGGCCGCGGCATCCATCTCGATGATCTGTCCTGGACGGAACGTACCCTTGATCAATACTTCCCATGTCGCATCCCCAAGATCTTTCACAAAAAGAATCTCGACTTCCGCACCGGAAGGACACTTTCGTCCAACCACGCGCGCGGCCAACACCTTCGTATTATTGACCACGAGGAGATCCCCTGGCTGAAGCAGCTCAGGCAAGTCGTCAACGCGTCGATGGGCAAGCGACTGGGTGTGCGGCTGCAGGACGAGTAACTTCGCGTGATCGCGTGGAAGGACCGGACACGTCGCAATCAGCGAGGGATCGAACGCAAAGTCGAACTCGGAGAGCTGCATCAGGAGGACGGCGGGGTCGGAGGTTTAGTCAACGTCATATTCTGCAATTCCGTACCGGGGTAATAATACCGAAGAATCGTCGAGAAGGGATAGCCCAGCTCCGCCAGTTCTTTTGCGCCCCACTGACACATGCCGACGGCGTGCCCTGCGCCAAATCCTGACAGCACCACCTCGCGCCCGATCGATTCGATGGCAAACTGCGTACTGGGAATAATGGTGTAGCCGACCGCTTTCCGCAACTCTTCGCCTCGAAGGATGAGCTCCCCCCCGGAGTGCAGGATGCGCAGCTTCGCGACTCGCCCTCCGCGACTGAACGAAAGTGGGGTCATCGTCGCAATCGTTCCCACGGAAAATCCCTGTTGTCGCAAGTTCTGTTCAAGGGTATCGACTTTGAAAGAGGATTTCCATTGATAGTAGGGAGATGCAAGGTCAAAGGGACATTCGACGCCCTTCAGATAGGGATACTCTTTCGACCACACATTCATGGCATCTTCTGTCAATCCGGCCGCCGTCGATGAGAACGCGGCATAGATCGGCGCATCCTCATAGGTGACGACAAGCCCACGCGTGTCTTCGACCGCGCGAAGAATCCCGGCATCCACCCCCTGCTTGCCCCGGTAGACTTGGTCTTGCACCGTCGCCGCCACGTCGTAGTCGCGAGTCGCGCTCAGCATCTGTTGATAGAGCGCATAGGTTCGAGCCGCCACCGCCTGGGCCTTCAACATCTCAGGATGCCAGGCCGAACTGACCTCTGCTGGCACGACCCCTTTCACGTATTCTTCAAAATCTACCCGATTGATAACGAGAAACCCTTTCCCTTTTCGCACAAGGTGAATAAGGCCACTCACCGAGATCGCCACCCCGGAATCGCCGGACGATACCGCCGCCCCGTGAGACTTCCTGTTAGGCCGCGGGAAGGTCAACGTGAGGCCTTGTTCTCCACCCTGGAGCGTCAACCGCTCCGTCGACACACGGACGCCATTCAAGAGAAAACCCTGTTCCCCGACTTGAACATGGACCGACGCGCGCAGCGTCTGGCTATGCCCTTTGGCATCCGTCATCCACAGGGGACGGTCTGCGCGGACATCGAACTGCGAGACATTCGCTGATAACAGGACACGAATCGACTGCGCCGCCTCTGTAGCAGAGGACAGGCCGAGAAGACAGGCTCCGACCGCGATAGCCTGGTACAATGCACCCTTGAATAGCTTCACCGGCGAAATATCCATGATACGAGAAAGAATACCAGGCTCAGAAGGATGCTAAGGAGCAAACTGGTTGCGAGGGGAAACGAGAAGCTGAAGTTGTCTCGCCGAATGGAGATATCCCCGGGCAACTTCCCGAACCATCCCAGGAGACTCCCAGCTCCTGGAATACGATCGATGATCAACAGCAGCAGACCGGCCAATACAATACACAGTCCCACGATCACGAGGAATTTCCCGAGACTCCCCCACTCAGCCATCAGCCTTTGGCCAAATGCTCAGCGATTTGCACCGCATTGAGAGCGGCCCCTTTGCGTAAATTATCCGCCACCACCCACAGATTGAGACCGTTCGAGATCGACTCATCTTCACGAATGCGACCGACGTAGACCTCGTCCTTCCCCGCAACCTCCAACGGCATGGGGTAGATCTGATGGGCCGGATCGTCGTACAGCAACACGCCAGGGGCCGTCGACAGAATGGCACGGGCCTCGTTGACCGATAGTTTTTTCTCAGTCTCAATATTGATGGCTTCCGAATGTCCGACATACACCGGAACCCGCACCGTCGTCGCCGTCACCTGAATCGACTGATCGCCCATGATTTTTCTCGTCTCATGGAGCATCTTCATTTCTTCTTTCGTATAGCCTGACGGAAGAAAGTCATCGATCTGCGGCAAGCAGTTGAAGGCGATCTGATAGGGATAGACCTTGGGGCTCGCCTCTTTGAAGCTCAACAGGTCCTGGCACTCCGTCATCAACTCGTCCATGGCGTCCTTCCCCGTGCCGGACACGGATTGAAAGGTCGTCACGACAATTCGCTTAATCCTGGCCCGATCATGGAGTGGTTTCAAGGCCACGACCATTTGAATCGTGGAACAGTTCGGATTGGCAATGATGCCCTTATGCCGTGGGATATCGTGCGGGTTCACCTCAGGCACCACCAGCGGTACCTCAAGAGTCATCCGCCAGGCTGCGCTGTTATCGATCACCACCGCACCGGCCTTCACCGCAATCGGCGCGAACTCTCGGCTGAGCTCCGCCCCGGCAGAAAAGAGCGCGATGTCCACGCCGGCAAACGAATCCTTCGTCAAGACTTCGATCGGGATCTCGTTCCCTTGGAATGTCACCGTGCCGCCTGCAGAACGAGCCGACGCAAGAGGGACCAGCCGTGAAACGGGAAACTCTCGCTCCTCTAGCACCTCGATCATTTCAGTCCCGACTGCCCCGGTCGCACCGACAATCGCCACCACATACCCTGATTTTTTCTGTTTCATTCTGAGCCTCGATCCTGCCTACAGCGCGATCTCGCGAATACGATGATTGAACGTATCGGCCACGAGCAGATACCCCGCACGAGCCATCACGATTCCAAACGGGTAACTCAGACTGGCGTCGAGAGCCGCGCGATCATCGCCCCCATAGTTTGCCACACCAACACCGGCAATGCGCGTAATACGTCCGGTCGCGCGATCCCAGCGGCGGACCAGATGGTTGTCCGAATCGGTAAAAAATAGGTTCCCCGCTTCGTCCAACACGATTCCGGACGGCCGTGACAGACTGCGGCTGGGCGGCTCATCCGGCCCCTGATACTTATATTCTCCACCGTCACCCGCCAGGGTGCTGATGAATCCAGTGCCGAGATCGACGGCTCGAATCCTTCCACTAAAGCTATCGGCAATGACTAACGTGCCATCTGCCGTCAGCGCCAACCCGCCAGGACCGGCCAGACCGGTATCGGTGGCAGCCATGCCGTCTCCATTATACGCAGCCGTTCCCATCCCCGCGACCGTACGAATCACTCCGGACGCAAAATCGACCGCCCGCACGCGATTATTATTCTGATCGGCAATGTAGAGGTGGCCTGCATCACTCACGGCCAAGGCAACCGGTTCATTCAAGCCGGCCTCCACGGCTAATCCCCCGTCTCCGGAATATCGCGGTTGTCCAAGGCCCGCGACCGTCGTGATGACACCCGTCACCGCATCCACGCGCCGCACGCGATGGTTCAGCGTATCGGCAATATAGAGATGCCCTCCCCGATCGACCACCACCGCTGTCGGAAAATTCAACAAGGCGTGCTCGGCAGGGCCGCCGTCGCCGCTAAAACGTTTTTCCGGTGCCGTACCGGCCACGACATACCGAACGGTCCCGCTCAAGTCGGTCTGTTGCGTGAACGCATGCGAATGGACGGCGTCGCTTTCGGCAAAGGGATCGTCACTCGATCCTTCCGCTGCTGGGGGGGGCGGAACTGGCGCAGCCTCCGGTCCAACGCCCTGGATGCATCCCGCAACCGTCCTGATGCAGCCGGTCTTTCCGTCGATCCTCCGAATGACATGATTCTCAGAGTCGGCAATGAACAAGTTTCCCTCTCCATCGAGAGTCAGACTCTTGGGTTCATTGAGGCAGGCAGCGAGGGCCTCGGCTCCGTCACCGGACCAGCCAGGCTCTCCGGTGCCGGCGAAGGTTCGAATCAATCCAACGTTGAGCGGTACAGTCATCGAGTCCACAAGCCTGGCTAGTTCAGGTTTCGCAAGATCGCCTCACCCATTTCCGTCGTACTGACAAGACGTGTCCCCTGGCTATGAATATCTTTGGTGCGATACCCGAGTTCAAGCGTTTTCACGATCGCCTGCTCGATGGCTGCCGCTTCCTGATCCAGCTTGAACCCATACGACAACATCATGGCCGCCGAGGCAATCGTCGCGATGGGATTCGCGACATTCTTTCCGGCAATGTCCGGCGCGCTGCCGTGAATCGGCTCGAACAGCCCGACCTGCGCACCGATACTGGCCGACGGCAACATGCCGATGGAGCCGGTTAACATAGCCGCTTCATCGCTCAGAATATCGCCGAAGATATTATTACAGAGCATCACATCGAATTGACGCGGGTTGCGGACAAGCTGCATCGCGGCATTATCGACATAGATATGGCTCAGCTCCACATCCTGATAACCCTTATGGGTCTCGATGACGACTCGACGCCAGAGTTCTGACGACTCCAGCACGTTCGCCTTATCGACGGACATTACTTTGCTCCGACGTTTTCTCGCCGCTTCGAACGCCACTTTCGCGATACGCGCGATTTCTTCAGTCGTATAGACCTCGGTGTTGAACCCTCGTTCGCTCCCATTCGGCAGCTTCTCGATGCCTTTCGGTTTCCCGAAATAAATGCCGCCCGTCAGCTCCCGGATGACGAGGATGTCGATGCCCTCGATGACCTCGCGTTTGAGCGTAGAGGCATCGGCCAACATCGGGTACAACTTTGCCGGCCGCAAATTCGCATAGAGGCCCAGGTGCTCCCGTAAACCCAGCAGCGCGCGTTCAGGCCGCAAACTGTACTCCAGCCCTTCCCACTTGGGGCCGCCGACTGCACCGAGCAAAACGGCATCGCTCTGTTTGGCCAGGGACAACGTTTCTTGAGGGAGCGGGACGCCGACTTTATCAATGGCCTGGCCACCGACATCGCCGGACACGAACTCGAACTGGTGCTGGAACTTCTCGGCTATGGCCTTCAACACCTTCAGGGCTTCAGGAACGATCTCTCGGCCTACTCCATCGCCAGCTAATACCGCAATCTTCGCCTTCACAGAGCACTCTCCCTCGTTACGCGTGATGAACGCACCAGCCTCTATTCCAGAACTTCTTCATCCTCTGGCCGCCAAGCAGGATCGACCAGGCAAAGAAACTCGATGGCGGTCGGCCCACTATTCTCTAACGACTGCCTAGCCCCTGGAGGCACATACACAGTGGCGCCGGCCTTCACTGCGACAGCCGAATCGTCCACCGTCAATATTCCTCGACCGGCAATGATGTAGTAGACCTCGGACGATGTCAGCCTGTGCCATTTCGACCGACCGCCTGGAGCCAAGGTCCCATGCGCCAAGCTATACCCAAGTGCGACCGGCTGCTTCGCCGGATGCAGGAGTTCACGAAGGACGGTGTGATCTCCGGCCAGGAACTCCTGCCGATCCTCCAGCGTGACATGAACCACCGCGCACCTCACAGCCAACGAAAAGTCCCGCTTCCAGGCCGGAGCCGGTGACTGTACCGTGGCCACTTTCCTTAAATCAAGTTCACCTTCTGCTCGCCCTGCGCTTGCTTCCCCGCTAAATACAATAGCTTGTTCAACGCGTTGAGATAGGCACGGGCTGACGCCGTGATGATGTCTGTGTCCGCTCCATGGCCCGATACGGTGCGCCCGTCCTCTTGAACCTTGACCGAGACTTCACCCTGAGCATCGGTCCCCCCCGTGATGGCTTTGACGACGTACATGAGGAGCGTGCTCTTCGTCTGCGTGATCGCGGCAATGGTCCGATAGACGGCATCCACCGGCCCATCACCTGTCCCTGTCTGAACGATCGTTCGTCCGTCGATCTCAAGTTCAACCGTCGCGGTCGGCACTTGATCCGTTCCGCTAGCCGCATGGAACGACTTCAAGGTGATCCTATCGGCCATTTTGATCAACTCTTCGGAGACAATCACTTCGAGATCCTCTTCGTAGATCTCCTTCTTCTGGTCGGCCAGCTTCTTAAATCGCTCGAAGGCGCGGTTCACCTCTTCGTCCGAGAGCGTATAACCCAATTCTACTAGTCTCTGGCGAAACGCATGCCGTCCAGAAAGCTTCCCCATGACCATCTTGCCCTCGACCAGCCCGATCGTTTCCGGCTTCATGATTTCATAGGTCGTCTTGTCCTTCAGCAGCCCGTCCTGGTGAATGCCGGACGTATGGGCAAAGGCATTCGCCCCGACGATCGCCTTATTCGGCTGCACCACCATGCCGGTGATCTTGCTGACCAATCGGCTGGTCTTCGAAATCTCTTCAGTATGAATCTTCGTGTCGGCTTGATAGAAGTCTTTCCTGGTCCGAAGACCCATGACAATTTCTTCCAATGCCGTGTTCCCTGCCCGCTCACCGATCCCATTGATCGTACATTCGACCTGGCCTGCCCCTTCGAACACCGCGGCTAAACTATTGCCGACTGCGAGGCCAAGATCGTTGTGGCAATGGACTGAGATCACAGCCTTCGCACTGTTGGACACCTGCTCACGGATACCTCGAATGAGCCGTCCAAACTCTTGCGGCACCGCATAACCGACCGTATCGGGAATATTGATCGTTCCGGCTCCTGCGGCAATGACCGCTTCAATGACCTCATAGAGATAGGCCGGATCGGAGCGACTGGCATCCATCGGCGAAAACTCCACATCGTCGACATAGCCCCTCGCTCGTTGGACCATCTCAACCGCGCGCTTTTTGGCCTCGTCTCGCGTCATGCGAAACTGATGCTTTAAATGGATATCCGACGTCGAGAGAAATGTATGAATGCGGACCTTCGGCGCCCCCTTCAAGGCCTCCCACGCTCGATCGATATCCTCCGGGCGTGCTCGCGCCAAACTACAAATCGTCGGTCCCTCGACCTCCTGCGCAATTCGCCGCACCGCCTCGAAATCTCCCGGCGAACTATACGCAAACCCTGCTTCGATGATATCGATCCCTAACCGCGCCAATTGCTTCGCCACCATGATCTTCTCTTCCACATTCATGCTGGCGCCGGGAGATTGCTCTCCGTCACGCAAGGTCGTATCGAATATTTTGATCATCCTGGTCATGGTTTCCCCCTCTCTCTATCGCATTGAGGCTACTCAAAGCGGTTGTCCAGCAAGACCGCAGGCGAAAAAGCACCGCAGGCGTACCCTCCCGGGTACGTTGAGAATGTTTTTGAGCCGAGAACGAAGCTGGCATCCGCTTTCAGCAGCCGACAAAACAAAAGCCTCCATCCCTACGCCCAGGGACGGAGGCTTGAGAAGCTCCGTGGTACCACCCTGATTTAGCCATGAACAACGTGCTCGTTGCTCACAACCCTTCATTGCGCCCGATCACGGGGGCGACACGGAATCCATTACTCGGGTTTCACGGATTCTGGCTCAGAGGCGAGTTCGGCGCCGCACAGGCTGGTTTGCACCATTCACCAGCTCTCTCACTGCTATGCGAATCGCGTACTACTCCTCGTCGCAGCCACGAACAACTCAGTTCAGACTGACTGCTCGGTCTTGGCCGGCGAACGCTTCCCGGACATTTTTGCGACAAGTCCGACGAGCCGTTCTGCCGGACCGAGCAATGCATACCCGGCGAATATGACAAATAACATGACCGGGGGCCAGGCGGCTACGAGCATGAGTGCGAGAATTCCCCACACGAGATACGTAATGTGCCGCCCGCCGCGAAACTTCAGATCTTTAAAACTTCGATACTTAATGGTACTGACCATCAAGAATGAAAGAGTCAGCGTCACAATCAGAACGAGAAGAGGCTTCACTTCCGTGCCAATCCTGACGCTATAGTGATCGAAAATCACGAGTGAGGCCACGACCCCTGCCGCCGCAGGAATGGCGAGCCCGGTAAAATACTTACCGTCCGACGTGGCCACCGTCGAATTAAATCGGGCCAACCGAACTGCACCCATCGCGACATAGGCAAACATCACCGCAATGCCAAATGTCCCCTGTCCACTCAGGGCCCAAGAGTAAATCAAGAGACCGGGGGCGACTCCGAAGGACACCACGTCTGACAACGAATCGTATTCGAGACCGAAATGGCTGGTGCTGTTCGTTAACCGCGCCGATTTTCCATCAAGCACATCGAAAATCATCGCCACCAGAATGGCAACGGCGGCGACCATATAGTTCGCATTGAACACCGATAATATCGCAAATACGCCGCAGAGCAGATTCCCGGTCGTGAACAGATTCGGAATCAGGTGCATGGCGGCCTTACGCCGTTTCCCATCTCTGCCGAATGATTGACGCAGCGCAGTAGTTTTCATGGCAACTCTCCCAAGATGGTTTCTCCACCTTTGACTCGATCGCCGACTGCAACTTTCAGAACCGTCCCGAGAGGAAGAAACGTATCCATCCGCGATCCGAATCGAATCAGCCCAAACCGCTCACCGAGTATGGCCCGATCCCCGGCTGAAATCCAACAGACAATCCGCCTGGCAATTAATCCAGCCACCTGCACACAGAGCACCTTTGCGCCCTGAGCCGTCCGAATCATCAACGCATTTTGTTCGTTCCGCAACGTGGCATCAGGTCTGCTGGCCACGAGAAACAAACCCGGCTGATACTGCACCTCCTCGACGACCCCTTCACAGGGAATCCGATTGATATGCACATCGAATACGTTCAAGAAGATGGTGACGCGGATGCTGCGATCCTTGATGAATCGAGGCTCGAACTCCTCTTCGATGGCGATGACTTTCCCGTCACCGGATGCCACGAGGAGACGAGGCCCTTGAGGGACCACTCGATGGGGGTTGCGAAAAAACCAGGCGACAAACAGCGTCAGGATCGCCCCACCCACCGTGATCAGAGCCCAACCAAGCATTCCTGCTAGCAGTGTAACGCCAACAGCAGCCCCGATGAAGGGAATTCCTTCTTTGGCAAACGGGATGCCGACGGCACGATCTGCCACAGAGACCTCAATGCTTTCTTAGTTTTTATTTTTATCGACCAGTTGGTCTTTCTTCAGCCAGGGCATCATCGCCCTCAGCCGTCCCCCGACCTCTTCGATCGGATGGGCTTCACCCTTCGCCAGCAATGCATTGTAGACCGGACGGTTGGCCTGGTTCTCCAGGATCCATTCTCTGGCGAATTTACCATCCTGTATTTCGCCCAAAATCTTCTTCATTTCCTGCTTCGTCTGCTCCGTGACAATCCTGGGACCACGGGTAATATCTCCAAACTTGGCCGTCGTACTGATGGAATAGCGCATGTTGGCAATCCCGCCTTGGTGGATCAGGTCCACGATCAATTTCACTTCATGCAGGCACTCGAAATAGGCCATTTCAGGCGAATACCCGGCTTCCACCAACGTTTCATACCCGGCCTGGATCAGAGAGGTCAGCCCCCCGCAAAGTACCACTTGCTCGCCGAATAGGTCCGTCTCGGTTTCTTCACGAAAGTTTGTTTCGATCACACCTGCCCGCCCGCCTCCGATGGCGCAGGCATAGGCAAGGCCAATCTGTTTGGTCGTTCCACTTGGATCCTGATGGATGGCGAGCAAGCAGGGCACCCCACTGCCTTTCGCATATTCCGATCGAACAAGATGGCCAGGCCCTTTGGGCGCGACCATGAATACATTGGTCGTAGGTGGTGGCACGATCTGCCCGAAATGAATGTTGAAGCCATGGCCGAACGCGAGATAGGATCCCGGTTTCAGATTCGGGGCGATATCCTGCCGGTAGATGGCCGCTTGTGCTTCGTCCGGCGCAAGAATCATCACGACATCAGATGCCTTCACGGCATCGGCCACCGGCATAACTTTCAGCCCGCTTTGCTCCGCCTTCTTCCAGGAAGCGCCTTCACGCAACCCGATGACCACGCTCACGCCGCTCTCCTTCATGTTGAGTGCATGGGCATGGCCCTGGCTGCCGTACCCGATCACCGCAACTTTCTTATTCTTGATCTGCTGAATATCGGCGTCTTTATCGTAGTAAATCTTCATCGCTCACTCCTTGGGTAATAGTCGTATCAGGAAACTGAAGGGACGTTGGGTCCGAGGTGACGCCTATTCGCGGGCAACTTTTTTCGTCTGCAGGCTCGTCGGACGAATCGACTCACGGGCGACCGCGACCCGTCCGGTCCTGGTGAGCTCTTTGATGCCGAGTGGTTGTAGCAGGGTGATGATCGCTTCGATCTTGTGAGGATCTCCGGTCACTTCAATCGTGTAGGTTGCCGGTGTGGAGTCGATGACATTGGCCCGGAAAATATCGGCAATCCGTAACGCTTCTGCGCGATCTTCCGGTCGCGTATGCACCTTGATGAGCGCAGTCTCCCTCGAGACAAAATCGCTCTCATTCAAATCCACGACCTTGATGACATCGATCAGCTTGTTGAGCTGTTTCACGATCTGTTCGATGATCCGATCGTCTCCGGACGTGACAATGGTCATCTGCGACATGGACGGATCGAGCGTCGGTGCCACAGAGAGACTTTCGATGTTGAACCCACGACCGCTAAACAAGCCGGCGACGCGAGACAGCGAGCCAAACTTATTCTCTACCGTTATCGAAATAATGTGTTCCATACCCAATCTGTACTCCCGACACTGTTTAGGCCGTGAGGATCGTATCCGAGTCCTTCGGCGTCACTTGCCCGGATCCTGCCTGCTTACTCTTCAAGGCTGGCGGATCTTCTAAAATCATCTCATGATTACAACCGCCGGCGGGGATCATCGGATAGACGTTCTCATATCGATACGTCGGCACATCGACAATCACCGGCTTATTCACGGCAATCGCCTCCTTCAGAACATCATCGATCTCAGAAGGCTTGCTGGCCCGAAGCCCGACAGCTCCGTACGCTTCCGCCAACTTCACAAAGTCCGGTGTTGTTTCCAGATCGCTCGACGCATACCGTCCTTCGTAAAAAAGATCCTGCCATTGACGGACCATTCCGTGAAACCGGTTATTAAGCACGATAATCTTCACCGGCAACTTATGCACGACAGCTGTCGCCATCTCCTGCATATTCATCTGGATACTGCCGTCGCCAGCGATACAGAGAACTAACCGGCCTGGGAATGCCGCCTGCGCCCCCATGGCGGCAGGAAACCCGAACCCCATAGTCCCAAGCCCCCCCGAGGTCAACCAGCGGTTCGGCTTGGCCAACTTAAAATACTGGGCGGCCCACATCTGATGTTGCCCCACATCAGTCGACACAATCGGGTCCAGATCTTTCGTCAGTTCATAGAGCCGCTTGATCACATACTGCGGCTTGGTCGGACCATCAGCGGCCTGTTGATAGGCGAGAGGATTGGCCTGTTGCCATTCGCGAATCTGATTCCACCAGGGCTTGCGTAATTCGCGTTGGTCGCCGTTCACCGTGGCGCGCAGGATCTGAACTAACTCGCGAAGCACAGTCTTACAGTCGCCAACGATCGGAATATCGACATTCACATTCTTCCGAATCGAGGTCGGGTCGATATCGATGTGGATGACCTTGGCATGCGGGCAAAACTCAGAAACCTTTCCCGTCACACGATCATCGAACCGAGCCCCAATGGCCACCACCAGATCGGAATAGTGCATCGCCATATTCGCACAATAAGTGCCGTGCATGCCCAACATACCCAGGGACTGAGGATGTTCGCCGGGGAAAGCCCCGAGTCCCATCAAGGTCATGTCGACCGGCATATGAGTCAGCTCGGCTAATTCCAGCAACTCTTGTGATGCACCCGAGAAGATGACGCCGCCGCCGACATACAAGATCGGCTTCTTCGCCTTCGTCATGGCCTCAGCCGCTTGCTTGATCTGCCACTTATTGCCTTCATACACCGGGTTATAGCTCCGAATGGAGACGGAGCTCGGATAGATAAACTCCGCCTTATCCATCGATACGTCTTTGGGAATATCGACCAGCACCGGCCCGGGACGCCCTGTCGTCGCAATGTAGAACGCTTCTTTGATCGTCGTCGCCAAATCGGCGACATTCTTCACGAGAAAATTGTACTTGGTGCAAGGACGACTCAAGCCGATATTGTCCGCCTCCTGGAATGCATCATTGCCGATCAAGCTGGTCGGAACTTGCCCGGTAAAACAAACCATCGGCACCGAATCCATATAGGCATCAGCCAACGCCGTGATGACATTGGTCATCCCTGGCCCAGAGGTCACAAGACAGACCCCGGCCTTACCTGTTGCCTTAGCGTAACCTTCCGCCATATGGCCCGCACCCTGCTCATGGCGAGTGAGGACCACCTCAATATCTTTCTGCTGGTGGAGCATGTCGAAAATCTTCAATACGACACCGCCAGGAAGCGCAAAAACCGTTTTCACGCCTTCTCGCTTGAGGCATTCGATAAGGATTTCAGCACCTGTGAGCTTCATGATAGAACCTCCATCCATCCCGCCGGTGAAAACCGAACGGAGGAATCGGCACGATAGGCGACGTTGCGGCTTATCCTAATAATAGACCGGACACGAACCCCATGATCAGTCAGAACGTTCTGAAAAATCAGGGATAAAGATGTATGATCCTAGCATCACATATTTCATCGCGTCAATAGTGTGGCATGCCACGCCCACCGCTCGCTGACAGTCTCCCTCCCCACGTGATACCTTCAGTTCCATACTACGCGACCTGAGTCGGCACTCTATGAATATGCCGGTCCATGTAACCATTCTCTCCCGTGAAGACTGCCATCTCTGCAATGTCATCTTCCGTATCGCACTGCACCTCCAGGCAGAGCTGAACATCACTACAAAAAAAGTGGGAGTTGAGGGCGATCGCGCTTTAATGGAACGTTATGGATCGAGAGTTCCCGTCGTCCTCATCGACGAGGTCGAACAGTTCTCGGGGAAAGTGACAGAGGGAGAACTCCGTCGAGCGATAAAAAAAGCGCGGTGGAGAAGACCTATAAGCCGGATTCTGTCCCGTCTGGGATGTGGTCCCAAGCGGGGGTGATCATTTCTCTGGGATCCGAGTTACCTCGAACCTCAAGCGACCTACCCGAAGACCTCGGCCGGGCCAGCCGGTCGCCGACTCTCCGAAGAAAGCCGACAGATGTCTTCCTATTTGGCCTTGCATCGGGCGACGCTTACCGTGCCAGTGATGTTACCACCACCGCGGTGGGCTCTTACCCCGCCGTTTCACCCTTACCTGATCTGCAGCGACAAGATTTGTACCTCATCGCCTTAGCCATCGGCGGTTTGCTCTCTGTGGTGCTGGTGTCGGATCGCTCCGCCTGGGAGTTACCCAGCGCCCTGCCCATGAAGTCCGGACTTTCCTCTAAGAGCGTTGCCGCCCCAAGCGATCACCCGGTCTTCTCCCTCGCGCGATCTGAGTATAGAAAGGGGACTCAACGGATGCAAGTCCGGCCTCTCATGCTCCTGCCATCCAAGGGGGAAACGTATCCTGCCCAAACACTGAATTAGCGCAGCACCGGCAATGCCAAGGCCGGCGCAGCCTGTTTCGATTGAAAAATCCCCATCGCCTCCGGCATCCACTGTTTCAGTTGATCGATTCTGGTCTCATTACTCGGGTGAGTCGACATGAACTCTGAAGGTCCACCCCCGCCCGACAACTGCGCCATCCGCTCCCAGAGGGACACGGACTCACGTGGATCGTATCCTGCATCAGCCGCAAGAAGAATTCCGATGTAGTCGGCTTCCGATTCATGTTTCCGACTGAACGGCAATAATACGCCAACCTGCGCACCCGCACCAAGCGCTGCCATGGCGGCTTGAGACATCATCCCGCCGCCGCCAGCCGCCCCTGCCGCGGCTCCGGCCACCTGCAAGGCCGCATTCGTCAGTTGCCCCTGGCTCATCCGTTCGGCCCCGTGACGGGCAAGCGCGTGCACGACTTCATGTCCCATGACCGCTGCCAATCCAGCTTCAGTCCGTGCCACTGCGAAAATTCCTGTATAGACCGCAATCTTGCCTCCGGGCAATGCGAAGGCGTTCATCGTCTTATCATCTTTGATGACGATCACTTCCCACTGAAACTGCTGGGCCATTTCCGCATATTTCGAACGTTTCGCCGCCTCGATAATTCGTGCAGCGACCCGCTTCACTGGCTCAATCTCTCGAGGATCTTGCGACTGCCGAAGCTTGGGATCGGTCTTCACCTGACTATAAGCCTGTGCACCCATCTGCATTTCTTGTGGCACGGATGTAATAAGCAGCTGTGACCGACCCGTATAGGGATTCGTCTCGCACCCGCTGACCACCAGCAGTCCGAGCCCCGCCACCATCAACAATCCTCTGTGCAAGAAGGACATCCATGACTGCATCGCACTTCCTCCTACAAATCACCCGTCGTCTACGAGTGTGAAAATTGACCGTCCCTTGCGGTTCTATTAGATTACCGCGCCGCAATGAAAATCTCTACCAGCGCACCTGGCCTGTGGCCACGATAGCGCGGATCGGCATCGATGAATCCGGCAAGGGAGACTATTTGGGTCCACTCGTCATCGCCGCCATCTTCGTCGACGCGACAACGCAGGCCGAACTAACCCTCATGAATGTTCGGGACAGCAAGAAGATCTCCGACGGACGTATCCTCGACATGGCTCCAGACATCCGGATGATTTACCCCACAGCATTCTCGCGATCGGCCCTCAATGATATAACGAACTCTATGCGAAGATCGGAGACTTGAATCGCCTGCTGACATGGGGACATGAGAAAGTGCTCGAGACATTACTAGAAAATGTTTCGTGCGGCCGCGCGATTGCAGACCAGCTTGACGACGAGCGACTGATTCTGAATACGCTGCCAGCTCAATGGCGCATCACCCGCCATTGAGCTGGCCGGACGGATGATTGTGAAGAAATATGGAGAAGAACGCTTAGGGTCGGTTGCGAAGCTGCACGTTAAAACGACTCAGGCGGTACCGGGGAAAACGGACTAAACCGACTCGCCGATCTCAAGGATGGAACTCTTATCGAGATCGGGCCCCGGAGGGGCCACCACAGGAACTTGCCCATCCCAGTAGAGCATCCGGCGACAATAGGGGCAGGTCTGAAGGTCTTGCGAGCGCTTCACTTCTGAAATCAGCTGCGGGGCGAGTTGCAAGCGGCACCCGGAACAGGTTCCATTTTTAATCTCAGCAAGGGCTTGCTCCTTCCCCGCCGTCTTGATCGCCGTATATCGCCTGAGCAGCCCCTTCTCGACATGGGCAGAATGGGCTTGCTGCTGTCCTTCAAGATCCGCTAGCTCAGCTGCAATCTTTTCTTCTAATTCGTCAGAGATATTTTTCTCTTGGGTAAAGACCTTCTCGACGACGGCCAGCTTTTCTTGCGCTTCTTTGGCGGTCTGCTGTAGCTGCTCGACTTTCTCCATACAGAGCAGAATCTTTTCTTCGAAGTCGCCTTTCTTCTTATTAGCCACCTCGATCTCAAACAGATGAGCCTGATATTCCTTGTTGGATTTCAGCTCAGACAACCGTGATTTCATCTTTTCAGTATGGGCCTCGTGAACCTCGAGGTCCTTTTCATGCGACCGCCGCTCTTTGACTGTCGTCTCTAACGCAGCCTTGGTCTCCAGGAGAAGCTGCGTGGCCTCTCGAAGAGGAGTCTCAACCGCGTTGAGCCGTTCGGGAATCTTTCGACGTTGATTATTGATCTCCATGATTCGGAGATCTAACTTTTGCAGCGCGATCAGGGGGGAAAGATTATGGTTCAACGCACTCCTCTAGCTGTTGTTCTGCACAACGGTCTCAATCTATTGAGTTCTATGCCCCTGCTGGTGGGCCCACTAGGACTTGAACCTAGGACCAGCTGATTATGAGTCAGCCGCTCTAACCACCTGAGCTATGGGCCCGATCAGGCGGATGACTCTGTCGCGCCTGCCCCGCAGACAACAACGGATGATTCTAGGCTGCACAGAGAGCGGAGTCAAATCTCACGGACGCCCCACATGGCATCAGAGTGTTTCCACGAAGCTGCGAAGCTTCTTGCTCCGACTCGGATGGCGCAGCTTACGCAGGGCCTTGGCCTCGATCTGCCGGATACGTTCGCGGGTGACTTCGAAATCCTGGCCCACCTCTTCGAGAGTATGGTCGGTGGCTTCGCCGATGCCGAACCGCTTCCGCAAGACCTTCTCCTCACGGGGCGTGAGTGTCTCTAACGCGCTATTGATCTGGCGCTGGAGGTCATACCGGATCGCCGCCTCCAGAGGAGACACGGCCTTCTTGTCCTCGATAAAATCGCCCAAATGGCTGTCCTCTTCCTCTCCGATCGGGGTCTCCAGCGAAATCGGCTCCCGCGCAATCTTCAAGATCTTTCGGACTTTGTCCAGGGGCAAATCCATGCGCTCGGCAATTTCTTCCGGCGTCGGTTCACGCCCAAGCTTCTGGACCAAATGGCGGGAAGTCCGAATCAACTTATTGATCGTCTCGATCATATGCACGGGGATACGAATCGTCCTGGCTTGATCGGCGATCGCACGAGTAATCGCCTGACGGATCCACCACGTTGCATAGGTGCTGAACTTGTAGCCACGCTTGTACTCGAATTTATCGACCGCCTTCATCAGGCCGATATTGCCTTCCTGGATCAAGTCGAGGAACTGAAGGCCACGGTTCGTATACTTCTTGGCGATGCTGACCACGAGACGAAGATTCGCCTCCACCAGTTCGGCTTTCCCGCGCTTGACCTTCTCCTCCGCCACATCAAGATGCTTCACCGCATCCTTAATTTCTTCCGCGGACACGAGAGCCTCTTCGGTCTCGAGCGTTCGAATCCGGCCCTTCGCCGCCTGATAGACGTTTTTAATATCCTCCAGCGCTTCCTCAGTACAGCTCGTTTTACGTTTGACGGCGAGGAAATCTTTGCGGTCGCGGCACAGCTTTTTCAGGGCCTCCGCTCCGGCCTCGCCGCTGATCCCAAGCCGGCGCTGACAACTAACGATTTCACGCTCCGCCGTACGAATCTGGATCGCCAACTCCCGCACACGCTGCACCATCCGATCTTTCAACACGCCATGCAGGTTGACGGACTCCATCTTCTCCACGACCTGATCGCGAATCGTATCGATCTGCTTCTTGATCTTCTTCTGTTTCGCAGGATCGCTGTTGGCCGTCCGCGCCACTTCATAGAGACTCTTCAGCGAGGTCGATATTTTCCGGACGGAGTTCAGCCCTTCGAGGGTCTTGACTCGAAGCTCTTCGTAGTCCCGCTGGATTTGTTCTTCCTCGATTTCTTCCTCGGTCTCGACGATCGGGACGATCTCCCGCACATCGATGGTCCCGTTCTTCAGCTGATCGCGCAGCGCGAGAACGAACTCGATCGTCATCGGCATCCCATAGATGACCGACGCGATATTGTTCTTCCCTTCTTCGATGCGTTTGGCGATCTCGATTTCCCCCTCACGGCTCAAGAGCGCCACACTGCCCATCTCTTTGAGATAGAGTCGAACCGGATCGTCTGTCCGGCTGAGTGCGCCGGGAGTTAAGTCGATCTCCTTCTCGTCCTTCTCATCCTTTTCCTCTTTTTCGTTCTCATCCCCGGCACCGGCTCCGGAGTCGGCCCCCTCGGCGTCATCACTCAATTCCTCGGCATCCCGGGCCTTTTTAATCCGCTCCCCCTCCGGCGCATCGACGATCTCGATATCCATTTCGCCGAACATCGTCATGATGCTGCCAAACTGCTCAGAGGACACCACTTCCGCAGGTAACGTGCTATTCAACTCGTCATACGTTAAAAAGCCCTTCTCTTTCCCCATCAAGATTAGCTTTTTCACTTCGCCGAGCAACGCTGGTTTCGACATGACTACTCCTTCACTACAGACAACATCCCGGTGGAAGACCGACCGGCCTTGTACATTCGTAATTGATTCACTTGTGCGTTCAATATCCGCGCATCCTCCTCACGGCCTTCCCGCTCGGCGAACTTGAGTTGCGCGATCAGGTCTCGAAACACAGCCTCGGCCCGCTTCCGATCCAAGGTATCTAAACATCCTGCGATGTGGGCCT